>JAISAE010000105.1 GCA_031266875.1 Treponema sp. | reverse complement strand
AGAATTTCGCCTTGGACTTGTTATCGCCTAGTCCCGAGCTAAGGTTATCTGCAAATTTTTGCATAATAAAAGAATAAAGAACATAAAAGATGAGCAAAGGAAAGACCTAACTGGAAATGCAGGGACGAGCTATCACTGGAGATTCCTGCGGAAAGGCTTTAGGAAGTTTCCACTGTCGATTTCATATCAAAGCTACTAAAAAGCGAAATTTCCATCGTTGCTCTAAAAAATAGGAATACCATTGGTCAAGCCATGCCCCCCCCCCCCCCCCCACACACATGCAGCGGCAAAGCCCTGAAACAGCCGCTCAGCATGCTTGTAGCGCAGGTACATACGCTCAGGGTGCCATTGTACCCCAATCGTGAACGGGTGTGGCTGTCCATACTGAGCCTGCGGCAACTGCGTTGTCACAGGCTCTATCGCTTCAATGACACCATCATGGGCATGGGCAACAGCGACAAAGCCCGGAGCGACACGCTTAACTGCCTGATGATGGAATGAATTCACCAGCAATGACACCACACGCTCACCTACGCCGCCATCATCGCCCATGCTATCGTTGCCCAGAAGAATATGGGCAAGCGTGGATGAGTACGCTAGTTCAACCTCGTGGGACGCGGAATACGCCGGCGCTTTCTGGTAATGGCCTAGCATCCGTTTGTCTGGATACTGGGCGGCAATGTCCTGAAACAGGGAGCCGCCCAGAGCCACGTTCATGGACTGTATACCACGGCAGATACCTAGTACTGGCTTGCCATGATAAACCGCGCAACGGCACAGCGCAATTTCAAACAGGTCGCGCTCCTCAGTGAAGGCTCCGTTAAAGGCATAGTTTTCTTCTTTATATAAGAGCGCGTTTACATCATCACCACCACTGAGCAATAATCCGTCAACACAGGCGATGAAGCGTTCAGCCAGCGCCTCGTACTCGGCCTTGAAACAGAGGTCGGGTGCGGCGAGCAGCAGCGGCGCACAATGAGCGTGGTACAGCGCCGCCGCGTAGCTTTCGTGTAAAAAATGTTTCCTGGACTTACCATCGTCAATGTCAGCCGTAATACCAATCAGCGCCTGTTTCATGGCTTTATCTCCTCGTAGGGGTTATGATCTATAAGAGCGTCTCCAAGGACATGAGCGGCAAGGCCGTTGAAGTAGGCCATGCTTATCTCATTCCCCTCGGTGTTCCGTAGGTGTTTTGCCGCAAGCTCATCTGTGTATTCATAAAGCGGATAGATACGGAAGTTGACTGAGCCAGCCTCAAAATGAGTAACAACGGGAACAACGCCGGATTCGACAACAGACAAGCCGTTGTCAGTCCTTTGTACTTTGAGATACATCATGCCACCGAGCATGGTGTAGTTTGGCATCTGGGATGAAATGAAGTTACCCAGCGAATAAAAGCAGTAGGTCAGGCCGCCGTCAGCTCTGGGCAGAACCGCAACTGGCTGGAGTACATGGGGATGATGGCCGATGACGAGGTCTACGTTATGGTCAGCCAGAAAACGCGCCAACGTTTCCTGTCGCTCATTCTGCCGGAACTCGTACTCAACGCCCCAGTGCATAGACACGACAAGATAGTCGCAGAGGGGCCGAAGCGCGTCGATTTCTTTTGCCATGATCTCAGTATCAATAAGCGACACCAGGTATGGCTGGTCAGCGGGCAGGGTAAGCCCGTTAAGCCCATAAGTATATGACAGAAACCCTACCTTTATGTTGTTCCGCTCAATGATGACCTGTTTGGTATCCCGCGTTTCCTGGGAGCGGAAGATGCCGAGATAATTCACTTCCGGCCACTGGTCCCAGAAGTCTATGGTGGCAAGCACCGGCCTCACGCCCCTGTCCAGCGTATGGTTAGTGGCCTGGTTTATCACGTTAAAGCCTGCGCCAATGAGCGCCACGCCAACTTCCTGCGGCGTGTTAAACGAAGGGTAGGCACTGAACCCAAACTCCTTGCCGCCCAGTACGGTCTCCTGATTCACAAAGGCGATGTCTGCGGTTTGGGCAAACGGCTGTATAAACTGGTAATAGGGCGCGAAGTCAAAACTATTGTCGCTGAGGAACAGCTTCATCACGGTTTCGTGATAGAGGTTGTCCCCGACCGCGACGATGGTGAACTCATCCAGCGGTGGTGGTTCTTCGGGAACCGGCTCTGCTACGGGTTCTGACGCTGCTTCTTGCGCCAGCTCTGCCACAGGCTGGGGCTTCAAGCAAGTGGGAAAAAGAACGCTCACAAACAAGAGGAGCGTCATAAGACCGGGTCTTATCTGTATCATAGGTTAACTATACGCAAGATGCGGAGCTTACTCAACCTTGACGTAAAAAAAATTTTGTGTTATGTTAAACTTGTCTTGGGGCGCTTGGCTCAGTTGGTTAGAGCGCCACGTTTACACCGTGGATGTCAGAGGTCCGAATCCTCTAGCGCCCAAGTCGCTCCAGCGGGGCATGAAGGGGGTGTATCTGTGAAGTGGCTTATCATCGTCGCGTTACTTGTCATCGGGGGGTTTTCTGTAGTTTCCCACCTGATTGGTTTCTCGTTTAGCGTTCTTGCGTGGGTATTTCATCACCCCTTTATCTCGCTTGCCCTTGTCGGGGCAGGAATCGGGGTAACAAAGCTTATCGCCCAAAAATAGATTCAACTTTCTCCGGAGCAGGTCTCACTATCGTAGCAGTGATCTATTGGGTACGTTGAATTCGTGTGTACCCGATTCATCCCCGCTGGTGGGATGTTTAATGATCGTAGAGGAAGGAGTAATGGCAAGAATAACCATGGATGATAAAAAATATTCCGTTACCGAATTTCTAAAAATTTTAGTTCCAAAAATTAATGCGACATTGATAGTTGAGCCAGAATTTGAGAATGTGGGATTTATTATATTTAAAAATGGTAAAAAAGAATATTATAAAAATACCAGCTTTAGTTTAAATTCATTTGCTTCTGCGGAAATCGCAAAAGATAAAAATTATACAAACTTCTTCCTCAAAAGAATAGGTTATAAAGTTCCTGAAGGGCAAACTTTTTTTAGTGACAAATTGAATAGCCGTTTGAAAATAGAAAGAACTATATACGATGGTTTTGAATACGCTAAATCTATTGGATTCCCTGTTATTATAAAACCGAATAATTTCAGTAAGGGCAGGCTTGTAACAAAAATATTTAATGAGGAGGAATATTATGAAACAGCGGAGAAAATATTCAGTATCACTGATGTAATGCTGGTGGAACGGTTCTGCCATGGAAATGATTTCAGGGTATTGGTTTTAGACGAAGAAATATTTGCCGCCTATCAACGGGAACCGTTAAGAATTATTGGCAATAGCGTATCCCGCATAAAAGAGCTAATAGTGGAAAAGAAAAATGATTTTATAAAAGCCGGACGAAAAGTTGATATTGATTTTGATGATTATAGATTAACTCAAAATTTAAAACGAAATAATTATACTATGGATACAATTCTTGATCGAGGTATCGTCTTTCAAATTCTGGATAATGCTAATCTCTCAGCCGGTGGGATGATATATGATTTTACCTCTAAAATACATCATGAATTTAAAAAACTAGCGATTAATATTACCAAAGATATGAAATTAAGATTGTGCGGAGTTGATTTTTTAACCGATGATGTTAGTAAACCTGTTTCAGACTATACGCTTATTGAAATTAACGCTTCGCCGGGTTTAAATAACTACGCTTCATTGGGAGCGGAGCAGTTGGCTATAGCTCACAGCTTCTATTTCAGAATTCTTGAATTACTTGAAAGAGGATAAAAACAGAGCACTTCATATATGGAATATATTTATGAATAACAGAAAAATGGTAGTCCTGATAACAAATCTTGTATTCGTTTTGCTTGTGCTGTCATTATTATATGGAATTATTGGCATTGTTTTTTCATCGCTTGGGATAGTTCCCATTCGTCATCTCATCTATAATCGTCTAAATGAAGAATACATAAAGATAGCTCTGCAAAGCCTCATGGGAATGATTCTTTTTTTCCTGCCGTCAATCTTCCAAAAGCAGATAAAAATGACCTATAATACCGATGGTATGCAGATTATGTTCGTTCTGTTTTTATTCGCAGCGATTATTCTTGGGGAAGTGCAAAACTTTTACAGAAGATTTCGGTATTGGGATACGCTTTTACATACTTTCAGTGGCGTTATGCTTGGCGCATTTGGTTTTTCATTTATTGATATATTAAATGATAACAAAGAAATAAAGATAGAATTGAGCGCAAAATTTGTCTCGGTGTTTTCATTTTGTTTTGCGATAACCATTGACACATTTTGGGAAATTCTTGAATTCGCTATGGATTTGCTTATGGACCTGAATATGTAGCAATATATGCTGCATGATGGAATCATTCTTATTGGCAAAGCGGCGATATTTGACACCATGAAGGATTTAATTGTTGATACGCTGGGCGCACTGCTTGTTTGTATCATTGGATATTTTATGATAAAAAATAAAAAATCTAACGCGCCACAGCACGGACATGGAGGCATAATCTAACGCCGTTCCCACACACTCAAACACCAAGTCTGGTCATCTATAACGGCGATGGGTACACCATTGCGCCTACCGTAACGACATGGCCTCTTCGCGGGTGCAGCGCTGCCAGTACTGCGCCCCGCTGAAAAAGAGCAGAAAACCGCGCACTTCGAGCGTTTCAGCTTTGTAACGCTTACCGTCTATTGGGTGGTGCGTCAGCTCGGCTTTGTACATGCTGCCGTCTTCTGGATTGATAATGCTCCCTCCAACCCAGCGACCTGCTCTTTCCATACGAAAGCCAAAAAACCAAGTTGTACTTAAAACCGGCATAAGGTTCACTTTGCCGGATACCGGGAAATTCGCGTACGTTTCCTTACACCTTGTCGCCAGCGTACTTGCCGTTACACCGACCGCAGAAAGTAGCCGTCCGTGCAAAACACCGTTGCTGCCAACATACATCTCCCAAGCGGAAACTACCTTGCTGGTTTTGTCGTCAATGCTGAACCAGTAGCCTTCAACCGGATCAACGGCGAAACAAAAACCCACAGCAGAAATAATAAGACAAAACGAAAAAATAGCACGTTTCATTGATATTCTCTCCGGTTCAGAATGAATATTTTATTCCCACTTTGATAAAGCTGTTGTCATGGTACTGACCAAGCTGTCCTTTCTCGTCGCCGCCGAAAAAGCCGCCGGAAACTTCCACTTGAACGGCATCTTTTGTCCAGATAATGGCAGGCATGATAAGAAAATCGCTGTCTTCTATGCCCCAGAGCGCCGCGGCTCGCAGTTCCAGTTCATCACGCAGGATTTTTTTTGAAAGCGCTGCGGTAAGCCGCGTGGAAGTCATATCTGTCCCGGCCTCTGTATCCAAAAGGGGATTGCCGGATATTTTGTCATAAAAGAGCTTGATTGTCTCATTTGCCTGAAGATTCAGGTTAATTCCCCACACAAGGTCGCGGTCAAAACCGAATGACCAGGCAAGGTGGGGATTATAAACCGCGCCGTCGTCTCCTTTAAGGTCATTGGTGATATTTGCCGCAAGCTCAGCCCGGACATTGAAGCCCAAAAGTACCTGCGCCCAGTCAACGCCGATTTGGTGGTAGCGATTGTACACGATTTTAGGAGGAGCAATTTGCTGTAATGCCTGATCAATCTCTATTGGGTCTGAGGCTGCGGCCAGAGCCGTTCCTAACTGTTCTATACTTGTCGCAAAATCCAGCATAACGACAGCCGGCTGCCCAAGCCAGCCGTAATAATATTGAGCGCCTATATCAGCACTGCCGATTGTCGTGGTAAAACGCAGGCCCATCTGGGCATAATCAAGCGTGGTGGTATCAGGATACGCCTCTGTCATTTGCTCCACCATGCTGGAAAGCGCGGTGGCGGTATACGTCTGTAAATAGGCTATTTTTCCAGGATCGGTGACAGACGATCCGGTCGCCGTCGCTACGGCGAGTTGCGTTATGTTGAAGTCGCTCACCTGTGCTGGCGCCCAGCGGCCTTTGCTGGCAAAATGCCAAGGCTCGAATACCGGCACAAAGAGGGTTTCTATTTTGGAAAATTGCCCAAATCGATAAGAACCGTGAATCAGCGCGTTGGCGATTTTAATATTCATAACATTGTTAAGGCTGGTGAGTTCGGTATAATCAAAGGGATTAATCACATCAAGGGGACCAAGGCTGTCCGCCTTGCCCCAGGTGAGTTTTCTCATTCCAGCTTCAAGCTCAAAGTCGCCAAACCAAGCGCGGGCATAAGCCTCGTCAAAGGCAACGGTATTAGAAAAACCGTTAAACTTGCTATCGCTGTCGCTCTGTAATTGGGTTATAAATCCAGCGGGATTTAGTTTTAGATTGATCACTGCTTCGCCAAAAGAACCGCTGGCAGAAAAATCGAGGCGTCCATCTATTCTTCCAGGACGCCACACGTGAGAAAAACCCTCTGATACATCATTGGTATAACCCAGCAGCGCCGCACCCATGTGGCCACCTATGTTGACTGCGGAAGGCGTGGCGCTTCCAAAGGCAGCGCCGCTCCCGCTGAAAGTGTCTCCGCTGTCTTCATCGTCAAAGCCAAAGCCAAAATCGTCTTGGGCAAATAGCATAACACTGACGACAAGAAGCCAACAAACAAAAAGCCCGCGCTTAACATTCTTCATCTTGTTCTCCCGGTTTCAAGATATGCCGTTGTAAAAACACTTTCAGGGACATTCATGTCATACTCGACGCGATCCATGTAGATAGTTGTTGATGTCCCTGCGGCAACAGTGCTTATTTTGGTTGACTTCGGCGTGTCCCTGCCCTGTACATTCTGATAGTCTGACATTTCCAGCAGTTTTACCAGTACGCCTTTTTTATCGTATAATTCAACTTTGTAGATGCGGCTGTTCGCCTTATCAACCCACGAAATAGTCTTTGAATACTGATAATCGCTCTTGTTGGGAATTGACTGAATAACGTAACAAGCCACGCCGTTCAGCGTTTCCTCCCGTGCGATGCTGTGCTTGTCGTCGTCCGCTTCCCTGCTCAGGAGCGACATATCGTCGTAGGAAAAATCAGTACCCATAAAACTGCCACCGCTTTCCGATGACGCGATCCGCCGGCTCTTTCCTAGTGACGGCAAAAATATCCATTGGTCAGTGCCGCCAGTCGCGTTTTCCATGCTGAGAAAGCGGGTACCTCTTTGACCTGCAGGTGAATTAAAGACAATCATCGTCCGGGAACCGTTGGGGCCGTCTTTGGAATACTGGTCGATAACCATTTCCTTGGTTGATCCGTTTTTCGCCGTAACCACCATGCGGTCACGGGTTCCCATGCTGCTGCTATCGTTGCGTTCCCTTGCCGTCTTCATGATCGCTGCCGCGTCCTGAGCCATAAGCTGCACATTCACCAGTAATGTACACACCAATACCGTTACTACTCCCGCAATAATCTTTTTCATGCTTTTTTCTCCTTAATCTCCATATATAAATTTTGGTTTAACCGTGGTTAAAAGCGCTGGAATCACTGTAAGGCTCACCGCCGCGCTGATACACATGCTCAACATGGTAAGTGCGCCAAACTCCGACAACATCCTGAAACGCGAAAACGCCAGCACGCCGAAACCTGCGCCTACGGAAACCGCGTTAATGATAATCGCTTTGCCAGAACCGATAAAAGTTCTGCGGAGATATTCATCGCCCTGGGCAAATTCGCGCTTAAAAGTATCAATAAAATGAATGGTATAGTCAATACCTATACCAACTGAAATGCTGGCGATAAGCGCAGTGCCGATGTTCAGCTTTATTCCCAAAAAGCCCATGACCGCGAAATTGCACATGATGGCAAGCACCAGAGGAATCGCGCCTATAATGCCGGCGGCAAGTGATTTGTATGAGAAAGCCAGGATGATAAATACCACCAGTACAGAAATGGCGATGGAGATGATCTGCGAGTTTACGATAAGCGCGGTAATGGCGCTCTCTATTCTGGCACTGCCGCCCACCGTTACTCGCACTGTTTTTGGAAACCGCTCTTCGATGTACTCGTTAATGATTGCCATGACCTCTTTGGTGTCCCGGTCACCCTCGGTGCGCAGTTGCAGCATGGTTCTGATTGCCGTCGGCTCCATGGGGTCGTTGGCGTAATCTGAAAAATCGCCCCCGGCAACTAAAACCAGATAATTGGAGACCAGGCGCTGCAATTCTTCATCACTGGTTTTACCGTAACGCGCCGTATCCGCGGGGATTTCGTAATAAGCAAACCCCTCATAATTGGTAAGCCGCTTCAGTTCCTGTACCAGCTCAACCCCGCTCAGGTTTTCCGCCTGCGACGCCGCCGTATTTAGCAGCGCAATGAGGTCTACGGCGGTATATCCGTTAATAGACCAGGCCGCATCAGGCGTATTGGTATCAGACAGCGCTGTTTCAAACCCATCGTCGCCAAAATCGCCAAAACTAACATCATCGCTGTCGCCAAAATCGCCAAAGCTAAAATCAGCATCTTCCGCTTGCGTTAAATCGACATTCATTGCCCGCAACCCGTCAGGGCTTTCATCAACATTAAACACCTGGTTGATGCGTTTTATCACATCTGTAAAACCTACCACCTTGCCGACGCCGCTCACATTGGCAGTCATCCACGTGGAAAAATCATCAATGGCACACAACACTTCCGGGCTTAATAAGACTTCCGGGCTATCAGCCTCCACAACCACGCTTAATTCCTTGGAACCGCCGAAATATTCCCGCATAAAATTATCAGAACGGCTCATGTCTGTTTCACCCTGGAAAAATTCGATCATCACATTATCAACAATAATCTTGCTGAGACCGTAGACGGCAAGCACTGTAAGCAACGCGGTAAGGGTGAGTATAGTTTTTTTCCTTCTCGCCACCAAAAGCAGGCCAGTGGCAAGAGTGTTGTCAAAACCACGCTTTTGTTTCAGCGCGCTTTTATTATCGCGCTCAATTTGCGCTTTTTTAGGCGGCCCTTTAAGCAGGATGAGCGACGGGATAAGAGTAACAGCCACCGCAAAGGAAATCATTACTCCCAAACTGGCAAACATACCGAACTCCCGTATCGGTATAATCGAAGTGAAGCAAAAGGACACAAAACCGGCAAAAGTGGTGAGCGCGGCGAGAAAAACAGGCTTCATCAGCTTACGCACAAGCTCGAAAACCAGATCGCGGTGTTCCTCCACGCTAAACACGCGGCCTCGCGTGTCTTCCCGGTAATGCGTTACCATGTGAATTCCGTAGGCGCTGCCCACTGCCATGAGTATAACCGGCAGTAGCATTGAAATAATGGCAAGCCTGATGCCGAAAAATGGCATAGCGCCGATAGACCAAACCACTGCTACAACCACTGTGAGCAGCACCAAAAACACGCTTCCCCAGCGCCGGAATGAAAAGAACAGCACTGTAAGCAGCACCACTACCACCAGTGGTATCAAAAAAAACAAATCCGCGACAACTGATTCATTGATAGCCGCGCTGATAACCGGCTGACCCGTAACGTAGACTTCCGCAAGCCCCGAAAACATTTCATAAGCCGTGTTTCTTATCTGCCTCACTACCGCAACCACTTCCGGCTTTCCGGCGTCATCAGCGTCAACATTAAAGGTAATCAGCGCCTGGGTCGCCGTGCCACTCTCGGACACCAGCGAGCCTTGCAGCAAGTCCCATGAGGCAATCCGTTGCTTCAGCTCGGCGATCTCCGCCGGACTGCCGCTAAAGGCTTCAGCAACCAGATCATCGGCGATGATGCTGTCGGCATTGCCAGTGATATACTGGGTAGACATCAGCGACATAACGCTTTTTATGTAATCAAAGCCCTCAACCCGCGCCGCAAAGTCCCGCAACCGCGCCAGAAACTCAGGCTCAAAGACCGTGCCGAAGCGCCGCTCAAGCCCAACCAGAACACTAACCTGTCCGCCGAAGGTCTCGTCAATGTATTCCGAAACAATATGAGCTGGGTCTTCATCAGGTATGAAGCGAAGGTTGTTGTTATCCAGTTCAGCCCTCGTAAGCTGAACCGCGAAGAACACCGTGATAAGAGCGATGACGCCCACGACCAAAGCCGGGCGCTTAAAAAATCTTTCCATATATAACTACCTTAATCCTTCTCTTGATTTTCATCCACATTATTCATACACTAAGTACAAATATAAACTAGCTGTTCATTATAATACGATATGTTCTGAGCAGAACAGGCTGTTAATGTCCAGTTTAGGACGAATGTGGTGAATTTGTAAGGAGACACTATGGCAGACAATGAACTTAAAGAGAGCCGGAAGACCCGTTACACCAAAATGGCGATGCGGGAAAGTCTTATTGAACTGATGCAAACGCGGCCAATTCTCGATATCTCCGTTAAAGAACTCTGCGACAAGGCGGACATAAGCCGTTCAACATTCTACGCGCACTACAAAGACCAGTATGCCCTGCTCAAAGAGTTGGAAGACGAGACCCTCAACTCTGTTGAGGACATGCTAAAAAATTATGACAACAAACGAAGCATGTATGATACCATACAGATGCTTGAAAGAATCCTGAAATACATCGCCGATAACAGTCTTTCGATTCAGGTACTCGTAAGCGAAAATGGTGATATAAACTTTCAGAAGAAATTCTTTCGCCGCTTTGCTGCCACGCAGAAAATGGCGAAGTATCTTGCTGAAGATGACGTAGAAAAAGCTGAGTATCATCTTGTCTTTGTGGTAAGCGGCAGCATTGCTCTTCTTCAGCATTGGTTAAAAAACAACATGAACATCCCTATTCCTGAACTGGCCGGCTTACTGGTTGAATTGATCAAATGACTTCGCTAGAGCTTATCTGTGCCGCCCGTAAGCACAGCACGGTATGTCTGGCACCAGCGACAACACGTCTCACGTCTGACACCAGTGCAACACACCCAGCATGTCTGACACCAGCGCACGGCACGTCTGGCACCAACACCGTCTGACACTAGCGCACCCCCAGCGGACTACGGTATGACACCAGCGCACCCAGTATGTCTGACCCCGATATAGCACGTCTGACCGTACCTCAGCCCTTTAGCTACCCCTACATAAGCCTCTGATCTCCCTTACCTCAGAGGCTGATCTCCTTTACATAAGCCTCTGATCTCCTTTACCTCAGAGGCTGATCTCCCTTACATAAGCCTCTGATCTCCTTTACATAAGCTCCTGAGCCTGATCTCCCTTACATAAGCCCCTGACACCAGTGCAATATGTCTGACCCCAGCGATGACATGTCTGACACCAGTGGACACCAGCGCACCCAGCATGTCTGGCACCAACACACCACGTTGTCTGACCCAGCGCACGGCACGTCTGGCACCACACCGTCTGACACCAGCGACGACACGTCTGACACCAGCGCACCCAGCACGTCTGGCACCAGCGGACCACGTTGTCTGACCCAGCGCACTCAGTATGTCTGACACCAGCGACGACACGTCTGACACCAGCGCACCCAGCATATCTGACACCAGCAGACCACGTTGTCTGACCCAGCGCACCCAGCACATCTGACACCAACACACCCAGTATGTCTGGCACCAACACACCACGTTGTGACCCAGCGCACCTAGCACGTCTGACACCAGCGCACCCAGCACATCTGACACCAACACACCCAGTATGTCTGACACCAGCGCACGGCACGTCTGGCACCACACCGTCTGACACCAGCGCACCCAGCATGTCTGGCACCAGCGGACCGTGTTGTTTGACCCAGCGGACCACGTTGTCTGACCCAGCGCACCCAGTATGTCTGACACCAGCGCACGGCACGTCTGGCACCAACACCGTCTGACACCAGCAGACCACGTTGTCTGACGGTGCAATTTCTAGCGTTTCCGGTATTGTATAAGTTGTGGGTATAAACATTGCTAACCTTGAGGGCTTGTACGAAACCTATCTACCTCTGGTTTTGAGGCGCTGCCGGCGTATGCTGGGCAATGAGGAAGATGCCTTTGACGCGGCGCAGGACGTTTTTCTCAATGTGCTGAAGGCTCGACACCGCTTGCGGGAAACATTTCCCTCAAGCCTGCTGTACACCATCGCTACTAACCTCTGTCTCAACCGCCTGCGGACGAAGCGACGGCATGGGGAAAGTGTGCTGGAGATGGAAAGTCTGGAGCTTGCCGAACATGACGCGACGTATGATGAGGTGGACGCACGGCTTATCATAGAAGCCATTCTCAAAACTGAGTCGGCGTCAACACGGTCGATCTGCTTCATGTATCATGTTGACAACATGACCCTGAAAGAAATTGGTGAAACAGTGGGTATGTCCATCTCCGGCGTGAAAAAACGGCTGGACACTTTTCATAAACGTGCGCGACTAAAACTCGCCTATTAAAGGGGGAACCATGATTTCTGAATTGATGCTTGAACGGTATTGTCTGGGGGAAACAAGTCCGCCAGAACAGGCCATGATCGAAGCAGCGCTCATTTCGGACGGTACGCTTGCGGCGCGGCTTGCGGCACTGAAAAAGGCCGATGAGGAGATTCGCGGCAGGTATCGAACCCGGTACCGGCGCTTTCCTCAAGTGGTGCGGCGGACGCGGCGACGGCGGCTCGTGGTCGGGCTATGCGCGGCAGCGCTGGCGCTCCTGAGCATAGCGCCACTCATTGGCCTGTTCGACCGCTTCTCAGCGCCGACCGACCGTATCAAAGGTGGAACAAACGAACTGCGGGTCTATCTCAAGACCGATACTGGCGAGGCCATACTCACCAGCGGCATGAAACTGCATGAGGGTAACACTGTTCAGCTTGCATACACCGCCAGTGATGAACAGTACGGCGCTATCTTCTCGATAGACGGCCGTTCTGTAGTAACGCCGCACTATCCAGAGACAGGAGAGAGTGGCCGCCTCACCGTGGGGCGTCAGGTTCCACTTGACGCTGCGTATACCCTTGATGATGCCCCGCTTTACGAAATCTTCTTTTTTATAATCAGCCCGGTCCCGATTGATACCGAAGCGCTTCTGCGTCAGGCGCGTATTCTTGCCCGGAATCCAGCGACCGCCATTGAGCAAAGCGCGACGCTATTTTCACTTTATGAAGTAAAAACAGTTCTTGTGGAGAAGGAATAAACTATGAAAAACAATCTTATACAAAAGACAATTGTGGCGTTCTGCCTTATGGGTATTGGCGTTATGGCGTGGGGTGTGGATGACAGCACACGGCGTCTCGGTATCTTCATTGGCTCAAACAACGGCGGCAATGACCGGACTGTGTTACGCTATGCGGTGAGCGATGCGCACACCGTATCCCGCGTCTTTGCCGAGATGGGCGGTGTCAGAGGCACAGATAACATCCTGCTGGTTGAGCCGGATATTCAGGAACTAGTGCGAGTCATTGACCGCGCTCAGGAACTGGTGCAGAACGCAAAACAGACCGCCAGACGCACGGAACTCGTGTTTTACTATTCAGGCCATTCTGACGAAACCGGCCTGCTTCTCGGGCAGCAGCGTTACTCGTACCAGGAACTACGGGAACGGATCAACCGGATTCCGTCAGATATGCGTATCGTAATCCTTGACTCATGCGCGTCCGGCGCTTTCACCCGCACTAAAGGCGGTATTAAGACCCAGCCCTTTCTCATAGACACGTCCGTATCAGTGGAAGGCTATGCCTTTCTCACCTCCAGCTCAGCCACTGAATCATCTCAGGAATCCGACCGGATTGAAAGCTCGTACTTCACCCACAACCTTGTAGCCGGCCTTCGCGGGGCTGCTGATACAGCGGGCGATGGGCAAGTAACGTTGAACGAGGTGTACCGCTTTGCGTATACTGAAACACTCGCCGTAACTGAAACCTCCCTGTATGGGGCGCAGCATCCCAGTTACGACATGCAAGTTAGTGGAAGCGGCGACGTGGTATTGACTAATGTGAGGGAAAACTCAGCTAGTCTGCTCATTGAAGCAGCGATATCCGGGCGTTTGTCCATACGGGACAGCAAGGAGTACCTCATCGCAGAGATTACCAAAACCGCTGGCAAGCCCATAGAACTTGGTCTTGAAACTGGTTCGTACCGAATCACTCTACAACAGGGCGACACGTTTTACCGCGCTACCTTGTTTCTAGTGCCAGACACACAGACCCGCCTCAGTATGCGCGACTTTACTCTGATTGCCGCGTCTCCCGCAACAGCGCGAGGGCCAGAGCCCGAACATGACGCTGATTATGGTTACAACTTCGACTACTTCGATTTCGATTACGATTACGACTTCAACTTTGATTACGAAACCGATGATGATGAACCTGTCGGGTATGGAGTGGTAAGCTTCCAGTTGGGGTCATCCCCGAACTCCACTCCTCCAAGGGTAACGAACAACCTGCTTGTGGGATTCATCGGCGCTAGTACCTATAACCTGAATGGTGTGGGCGTTGCGGGCGGGTATACCTTTGTGGCTAATAATATGAATGGCATCCAGGTTGCTGGTTTGGTCAATGCCGTAGGTAGGAATATGTATGGCGTTAGCGCCGCTGGCTTGGTCAATGCTGTCGTAGGCGGGGACATGTACGGCATTAGCGCCACCGGCTTGGTCAATGCCGTAGGCGGGGATATGTACGGGATTCAGGGAAGTGCTTTGGTCAATGCCGTGGGCGGGGACATGTATGGCATTAGCGCTACCGGTTTGGTCAATGTCGTAGGCGGGAATATGTACGGGATTCAGGGAAGCGCCTTGGTTAATGTCGCAGGTATGGATATGCAAGGCATTATCGCTTCTGGCTTGGTCAATGTCGCAGGCGGGGATATGTACGGCGTTAGCGCCGCCGGCTTGTTTAACGTCACGGCTGGGGATATGTACGGGGTTCAAGGAAGCGCCCTGGGCAATGTCAACGGGGGAGACGCTGGTGGGATACAGGCTGCGGGATTATTTAATGTAACGGCTGGAAGCCAGTATGGAATACAGGCCGCAGGGCTATTCAATTTCGCCATGATCCTGGACGGATTTCAGGCTGCGGGATTATTTAATGTAGCGAAAAAGAGTAATTGGTATGACCACAACAGGCCGTATAACGTCATTGGAGACCTTTTTAGATGGCAGGTGGCTGGTGTATTCAACCTCACGAACGATGATTTCTATGGGGTTCAGGTCGCACCGGTAAACATAAGCGGTCAGAACAAGAAAAGTGGCTTGAGTCTCCAGCTTGGTGTGGTCAACATCTCTGCAAACGAGCGCGCTATGCCTATTGGCCTGGTCAACATCGTGAAGAACGGCATTCTGAATCCGGCGATATACTATGACACCTACGAGATGCTCAACGTCAGTTTCAGGAGCGGTTCAAAGTATTTTTACTCGCTGTTCAGTGTAGCCTCTTCTCAAGCCAATCTGGGAGAGCTGTCCATTGGCAAGGCTGACGCTGGCGATCTGCTCGCGTTCCGCGCCGGCGTTGGATTTGAGTTTCCCCTTGGGCAGTTTTTTCTGGACCTGGACGTTACAGCGGGAACCCTTTTCGACATTAAGGATTGGGGTCAGACTAAGACTACCCAGACGCAGTATACCAATACCATTCAGGGTCGTATTACGCTTGGTCTCAAGTTTTTTAAACACCTCGGTGTATTCGCTGGTGTTTCCTACGACTATTTCAATCGTAATCAGACCTTATCTCCCATGCCGAAATATTCATGGGATGATGTCCTTCCCAGTAACTGGAGCAATGAGCAACACGTCCACAAACTGGGTTTTTTCGCAGGGGTACAGTTTTAGCAGACTGTAGACTACAGACTGGGTGGCTTGTTAGTGAGTGAAGTGTCTAAAGTGTCTGACACATTCACTCACTAACCTATACCGAAGAATAGCCTCAGAATAGCTGTCCGCGGTATATCTACTACATCCAACTGTCCGTGCAGATGGTGGTATAAGCCGCCGAACTCCCAATCCTCCGCCTTTGCAACCATCTTCGCCTCCACCGGATTCTCATCTATATAGTTGAAAGTCTTGAAAAACTGGGCTACATTCTCAATAATTTTTGAGAAAAACCGTTCTCCCCATAAATGCCCTTCTGTATGATGCATTTTGTTCCAGTATTTTGCAAAATTACCCTTGAGCCATTGCATTATCTTGGAAAGGGACTGTCCCTGAGCTGGTTTGATCAGGAGATGGATATGGTTATCCATAATACAGAAGTTCAAGAGTTCAAAAGGGTACTTTAGTTTAGCCTTTTTGATGAAGGCCAAGAACATAGCCTTGATCTGAGGCGGCCGCAGGCCCATAGCCTGGCGGTTAATTTTTGAAGTAACGTGGTAAATTGCTCCGTCTATGAGTATTCTTAAAGGTCTCATACCTATAATAGGGATATGGGGATGAATAATGCTTCAATAATATTTCATGTCTGACACTTATTTATATGTCCATACCAAGACAGGGACTTTAGTCTATGTCTTACTGGCACTTTGTGTCTGGCACTCATTCACTTTGTGTCTGGCACTCATTCAGGGACTTTAGTCTATGTCTGACACTTTTGACACTTCACTCACTGGCACTTTGTGTCTGACACTCATTGACAAGTCCAGAATCACGCAGCAGTCTTACCGGCACTTGTGTCTGGCACTCGGATAGCGAGACTATACGAGAGTTAGCGATAATTTGTGTTCATTCGCGGATAATGTGTAAGGTGAGTTTCTCTCTTCATCTGTAGGTATCTGCGCAATCTGCGGCCACTCTTGTTTCTCTGTCTGACACTTCATTACATAAAAAAAGTTCCAGACCATAGCGTTGTTGGGTTTATCGGCACAGGCGACCCCAGTTGAAAGGAAGCCGCCATATAAACCCACTCTACGATCTGAAACTATTCTACACCACTAACGCCGGACGCGGTTTAAGTGCGCCAAGCCCAAGGTGATCACGCGCCGGCGAGATTCCCCGCTTAGAAGCTCAGCTCACAGAGGAACTGAAGCGAGTTCTTGAAACCATCTTCGATTCTGTGACGAGCAAGATATATCCGGTCTCTGACTATGAAATTGGCGGTAGGAGCAAAGGAGACCTTAAGCCCCGGACGTACGGAGAAGTCTATCGGATAGTCTTCTTCCGCCGGTGTAGGCGCATCGTACATCTTATAGCCAAAACCCAGCCAGAGGAGGAAGTCGAGCTTGTCGGGAATAATCTTGTAGCTCGGCTCCCACTCAGATTCGATGAATATGTTCTTGAACGCTTCTCTTGTAGCATCTGGCTCAAACTTCGCCTGCACAAACGGGGAACCCAAGACAAGATTATCGGCAATGGTCGGCAAGGCAAAGATAAGCCGGGCGCCAACGGACACTTTGGGATCGAGCTCGGAGTAAATACCAATGTCCTCAATCTTCGCTGCAGCCTTGATGGTAATGGGCGCGATGTCGTACTGGGCGAAAATGACAGTATCCGCGCCCTGGAAGTCTTCTTCCTTAACCTTATCCACACCCTTTAGAGTTACTTCGGTACTGAATTTAAAGTTAGGGATCGTGCCGTCCAGCTTGAGGCCAAATTTCGCGTTCTGGAAGAGATAAGCAGGCCCCCATTTGTTATTTACTGCCTCAAACTTATCTTTATCATCCTGCGTTGTAAGCGCATTATAGAGCGTCTCTGAAATAAATACAGAGCCGGTATCCTTATCCTTATAATACGCTATCCCATCTCTCTCATACGGCACGGGCAGGCTGAAACCAATGCTGAGTCCGTTTACAGCGGCGGGGCTGAAGTTAAACTGGATACCGGGGCCATCATCACCCCAGTTACCGCTGTACGGGTCAGTATCAAAGCTCCACTGGTTTCCCAGACTGCCGGCGCGGAACCAGAACTGCTTTTCAAGAAAGTAGAACTTGCCCCAGGCATCGCCGAGGAAAGTGCCTTTGACATCAGGAGTTTTAGCCGCATAATTCTGCTCCCAGCCTGCGCTGACGCCAAAGTCGTAGTTATCGCCGAGGTACTCGACCTTGATCTCGAGCTTTGACTGCATGTCGCCGTCAACTTCCTCGACATAGCTAGAGCTGGTGGATGGACTCTCGTTCTCATCTGATGTTGTGTCGATGTTGAACCGGTAGTGTGCTGTGGGGCTGATACTGAACCCGGAATTTTCGCCCTTGCTATCGAGTATATCAATAGCGAAGAGACCACTGCCTGCCACAAGCATAGCAAGCGCACTTGAAACTGCAATAAGTTTTTTCATAAACCCTCCTATAATCGCCGGAAGGAACGGTCAACGGCCGCATAGTCCTTCCTGAGCTATAAAAAATGGAAACCGAGTTATCCGTGCCGCGGACAGTTCAAGGCTCCCAAATTTCCAAAGTGAATTTGTTTTTTCATTACGGTGCCGGCGCAACGAACAAACAATGTCCTAACCAATCATAGTAACGATACAAGCGAACTTTCCCCCTGTCAAGTAAAAAAGTTACACCTTTTGAAGCGTTTGATGTGTTGAATATCGGTAATAAGAGGCTGGAACGGCATTTACTTTAGCTGGAAAGCAAGCAAAAGACATGGCTATGTGTTGTGGCCGAATGAGCCGTGCCGCTCTTCCTGATGAACCATATATTATAGAAGAGTTCTGTTATTTATTACGGTCTGCATTTCCACTTATTTGTAGGGTCCATGTACCGCCGATATGGTGAACCACGCCCAACAATGCAACGGTGGAGGTCAGACGACCCAAACGCTTCGGTCGGCGAGCCTTCCGTTGGGGTCGCCAAGCCCAACGTTGGGGTTAACCTACCCAAACGCTTCGGTCGCCAAGCCTTCCATTGGGGTCAGACGACCCAAACGCTTCGGTCGGCGAGCCTTCCGTTGGGGTCGCCAAGCCCAACGTTGGGGTCAACCTACCCAAACGCTTCTATGTAGCCTACCCCAACGTAGCGGTATCAGACCCAAGCGCCGGTAGCACTGGTGTCAGAGACGCACGCAGCGGTGAACGCCAGTGTCGGTGCCAGAGACCACATAGAGAGACCCACGTAGCGGTGTCAGAGACCCACAAGAGACCCTACCGAGTCTTATCCTTGACGCGCATTTTTTCCCGCGCAAAGATAAGCAATGGAAATTACTCATACGCCGGTTTTGTTGCGGGAAACCCTGCGTCTGCTTGCGCCGCGTGCGCCACAGGGCGCCGGGGAACTCATGGTGGACGCTACAGTCGGGGAGGGCGGACACAGTTTCGCGTTCCTGTCGCGCTTTCCAGAGCTGCGCGTGATCGGTATTGACGCAGACCCTGAGATTCAGGCCGTGGCTAAGGAACGGCTCAGGGAATTTGGCGGGCGAGTTTCGTTTTATACCGGCTGGTCACAGGATTTTTTCGCGGAACTCCCTGAACAGGGTGTGCGGCCTGACACCATACTCATCGATCTGGGGATAAGTCTTTATCATTATGAAAAGAGCGGACGGGGGTTTAGTTTTCTGAATGATGAGACGCTTGATATGCGGCTTGACCGTAACGGGCGTTCAGCGGCGAAGCTCATTGCCACGCTGTCCGAGCGGGAGCTGGCGAATGTGCTGTATTACAACGCGGAAGAACGCTACTCACGGCGCATTGCCCGCGCTATCGTGGAGGCGCGGGCGCGGGCAACTATCAGCAGTTCAGCGGCTCTGGCGGATATTGTGGCAAGAGCAGCTCCATCGAATGAACGCGGGCGACACCCGGCCACTAAAACCTTTCAGGCGCTGCGCATCGCGGTAAACAGGGAGCTTGAACAGCTTCCCGTGCTGCTGGACGTGGCATTACGCGCCCTTGCCATGGGCGGACGTATGGGAGTCATCAGTTTTCATTCGCTGGAAGACCGGATTGTGAAAAATTTCTTCAGGGAAAAAAGCCGAGATTGCATTTCCTCTCCTTCCACGCCGATAGATAAAAACAAGGGGCATGGGATTATGGAACTCCTCACCCGAAAAGGACTTGTGGCTGAAGCGGACGAAATAAAACAGAATCCGCCGTCAAGAAGCGCTAGGTTACGGGTGATCGAGAAAATTTTTAAGCAAACGTGAGGATACGAACCGTGAAACGGCGAGTAATATTTCTATATGCCATTGCCCTTTCTATTCCCCTTCTACTCGGCGTTGTCGCGTGGCAGTCATTCCGCTACGCGACCCTTGAGCGGGAGATAGCGCAACTTGAGGCCACTCAGAAAATCTGGGTTGAAGGTAACAAGTCGCTGATCGCGCTTATCACGTCGCTCTCCGGGCCTGAACGCATTGAGGACTACGCGGTTAGGGTGTTGGGCTTGATAAAAATACGGCCGGAACAGGTTATACAGGTACAAATTAAAGGAAGGTAGAGCGATGGCTGATTCCCCGACAATACTCATGGGCATCAATCAGTTGGCAAGCGCATTGAGCTTGCTTATGCCGGGCGTCGAGCTTATCTCGTTTTGCGAAAACACTGCGGCGGGCTTTTCGTCTGTAAGCATTGATTCAAGGAACGTGGAGACCGGCGCGTTGTTTGTGGCGCTTCAAGGCAAACGTTCTGACGGTCATCGCTACGTGGAGTCCGCGTTTGCAAAGGGCGCGGTCGTAGCGCTGGTGAATCGCAGTGCGTTGCCGAAGCTGGTGGATACGGCGCGGCGCTTTCAGCGGACCCTGCTCGTGGTTGATGACAGCTTGCGCGGTTTGCAGGAAGCAGCCCGCGCTTATCTCGCGCTGTTTCCTCAGCTCATCAGGATAGGAATCACCGGCTCGTCAGGGAAAACAACGACCAAGGAGCTTGCAGCCGCCATGATTAGCGCGAAAAAGTCAGTGGTGATGAATGAGGGTAATCTCAATTCAGAGACCGGACTGCCGCTTTCGGTCTTCAAGGTACGGGCTTGGCATAAAGCCGGGGTTTTTGAGATGGGCATGAACCGGCGGGGCGAAATCGCCGAGCTTGCGCATGTCTTACGGCCACACATCGCCCTTATTACAAACATCGGGACAGCCCATATTGGTATGCTGGGATCACAGGCGCAGATCGCTCGTGAGAAAAAGGCTATCTTCGCGGAGTTCACCGGCAATGAAACCGCGCTGCTCCCCGCTGGCGACGAGTACGCGGCGTTTCTGGCGGAACACGTCAAGGGCAACGTGAGCTTCTTTGGCGAGCAGTGTTTCCCAGAGCTGGGGCAGATACGCGACTGCGGTCTTGAGGGAAGCGAGATTGAGTGGGATGGGCAAACGGCGCGTTTCCGCCTGCTGGGAGCACATAACGTGAAGAATGTACTGGCTGCGGCGGCTATAGCGAGGCAGCTTCCGGTTTCAGCCGCGTCGATACGCCACGGCATTGAGTCGCTCACGCCGCTTTTTGGCCGGAGCGAGATTCTGCGCGGGCCAATAACCGTGATTCGGGACTGCTACAACGCTAACCCAGAGTCAATGGCTGCTGCTATACAGTTCTGCGACAGGCTTGAGTGGCAGGGACGGCGCGTCTATGTGCTTGGTTCCATGCTGGAACTGGGCGGTAATTCAGCCGGTGCGCACCGGCGGCTGGGAAGCATACTTGCGGAATCACGCGCCAATGAAGTCTTTCTGTTCGGTAAAGAGATGGAACTTGCGGCAGAGGCGCTTTCTGGCGCAAACCCCAAGGTTTCTTTTGTTCATACCGATGATATAAATACTTTAGCCGGCGCGCTGGCGCGAACCGTGCGGGCAGGCGACTTAGTCTTGCTCAAAGGCTCGCGGGGCTGCGCTCTGGAGCGACTGACGCCGGTATTACAGCAAGGATAGCGATTGTATGCAACACAACAAAAGAGGAGCGCTTTAAACAATATGTTTCTTGAGCTTATTTATCCACTAAAAAACCTATGGACTGCTTTAAACGTATTCCAATACCTCTCGTTTCGGGGCGCTTACGCGGCCTTAACAACTTTGCTCATCTGCTTCATCTTTGGTCCCCATATCATCGAATGGCTCCGCCGCTTGAAAGTAGGCCAGGTGGTGAGGACAGATGGTCCTCAGACCCATCTCAAAAAGACCGGCACACCGACTATGGGCGGCGCGATGATCATTGTGGCCGTAGTGCTGTCAATGCTCTTTTGGCAGGACTTTGCCAACGACCGTGTGTGGCTGACATTGGGCGCTTTTGTCGCGCTCGGCGCTATTGGCTTCCTTGACGACTTCCTGAAAGTAACCATGCATAACACAGACGGCTTACCAGCTTGGGGCAAGCTCGCCGGTCAATTCGTCATAGCCCTGGTTGTGGTTCTCTACCTCTACTTCACTGGCGGTGAAGAAACCACGGCGCTCTATATACCCTTCTTCAAGAAACCTGTGCTTGACCTCGGCGTTCTATGGATACCCTTTGGCATACTGCTCATCATGGGCGAGTCCAACGCGGTGAACTTCAGCGACGGGCTTGACGGGCTTGCCGCTGGTTTGCTGCTCATCGTGTTCGCGGGTCTGGCGTTTCTGACCTATATCACTGGTCGCGCCGATTATTCCGAGTACCTCGGCGTTCCCTACATTGTGGGCGGCGGAGAACTCATGGTGTTCTGTCTGGCGGTTGCGGGCGCGTGCATTGGTTTTTTGTGGTTCAATGCGCATCCGGCTGAGGTGTTCATGGGCGATGTGGGTTCCCTGCCAATGGGCGGCGCCATTGCCATAATCTCGCTTATTATAAAGAAGGAAATCCTCCTGCTGATCCTCGGCGGGGTCTTTGTGCTGGAAATCGCGTCAGTGATCATACAGGTTGCCTCGTTCAAACTACGGAAGAAGCGGGTGTTTAAGATGACGCCGATTCATCATCATTTTGAGCTGACTGGCTGGGCGGAAACAAAGGTGGTTATGCGCTTCTGGATACTTGGCGGCTTATTCGCTATCATTGCTCTTTCAACGCTGAAAATTCAGTAAGGGAGTTCTATGTCTACAGTTAAAAAAAAAGGACGCCGACTCCACCCAGACCACCTTCTCATTGTGAGCTTTTTTCTCCTTACCGGCGTAGGACTAGTAACACTCTACTCATCTTCATATATGTACGCGCAGAATTTTCTGGAAGACGGCCTCTATCTGATAATCCGCCAGCTCATGTTCCTTGGGCTGGGTCTCGTTTTGTTCCTGCTGGTTTCCCACATTAACCTTGACTGGATACAGAGTGGGAACAAGCCCGCGATTTTGGTGCTGTTTTCGCTGGTGCTATGTGTCCTGCCCTTTGTGCCTGGCATTGGGGTGGTGAAGAACGGCGCGGCGCGCTGGTTCAGCATTGGGGGAGACACGTTTCAGCCGTCGGAGCTGGTGAAGCTGGTTTTGCCAATCTATCTTGCCTACATCTTTAACAAGAAACAGTCTCAGATTGATTCTTTGGCCAAGACCATACTGCCGCCGTTTCTCATAAGCCTGCTCTTTGTAATGCTGATTATTCTTCAGAATAACTTTTTCACCGCCACCTTCATCATGGTTAATGTGCTGGTCGTGTTTTTCCTTGCTGGCGTGAAGATTCGCTACTTTATAAGCGCCTTTATCGTGATGCTCCCTATCGCCATACTCCTGGTGCTGACTAAAGAGCATCGTTTTATTCGTATCTTCAGTTACCTTAACGATGGGTGGGACCCGCATGGCGCGGGCTATCAGGTGCGCGCCTCAATTATGACGATAGCTTCAGGCGGACTTTGGGGGAAAGGCATAGGCCAGGGGCTGCGAAAGCTAGCCTCTGTGCCGGAGGTGCAGTCAGATTTTATCTTCGCGTCGTTTTGTGAGGAAACCGGTTTTATGGGCGTCTTGCTGTTCTATGCCATGTTCGTGTTCTTTGCGTGGCGAGGCTATCGCATGGCGCTCAAGGCTCCAGATATGTACCGTCAGTTGCTGGGTTTCAGCCTCGTTACCATGATCGTGTCGCAGGCGCTCTGTAATATTGCGGTTGTTTCCGGTTCGATTCCGGCAACCGGTGTGCCGCTACCGCTTTTTTCCTCCGGCGGCTCGTCGCTGACCATCACGTTTATATCAGCGGGACTCCTAGTAAACATTTCCCGAACAGCGGAAAAGGACGAGTTTGCCGGTTCTGAGGAAGTCAAATTCGAGCGAAAGCGGGAGTCGCGGAGTGCGTGGGGCGCACAGGAAGAGGTACAGAATGCGCGTCTTTGATGAGGTTGCTTCTCGCGTCTCAGCCCCCCTGAGCGCGGAAAAGATACTTAAGTGGGTACTGATCGTAGCCGGAGCGATTCTTGTCGGCGAGCTTGCCCTTGTGCTGCTCGTGAATCCCAGCCTCCCGTTATCAAAGGTCGAGATAACGGGCATACCAGAGCTTGACTCACGCTTTGTGCTTGCCCGCGCCGGTATTAGCAAGAACTCGTCGTACTTGTCGGTGAACGCTCATACTGTGGAGCGGCGCCTGAAAAGTCTGGCTATTGTGGAATCGGTGCGGGTGGTAAAACACTTCCCTGATTCCCTGAGTATCATCCTTGTGGGACGGAGGGTAGCGGCATTGAGCCTTGCCTCAATTGGTAATGTGATGACGCCGGTTTTCTTTGATCGGCAAGGTACAGTGTTTATGATTGGGAGCGAAGGGCTTGAGGAAGCGGCGCTGTCCATGCCTATCTTGTCGGGGGTACTGAATGAGGCGCCGTATCTGGGTATGCAACTTCCCGTGGCGCTCAACGAGCTTTTCGCCGATCTTGAGATGGTTCGGACAGACGCACCGGAACTTATGGCCGCTTTCTCAGAGATTGAGGTGAGCTGGAAAGCCTTTGACGCTTATGACCTAATTCTTTATCCTGTACACAGCCAGATACGAGTCCATCTGGGAGCGGGGCTGAACGCGGATACGCTCCGTTACACGCTTCTGCTCCTTGATGTATGCCGCATAAAACGGTATGACATTAAAGAGCTTGATTTCAGGACCGGTACAGCGGCATATACTATAGGTAAATAGCGCTTAGGTGTTTGTTGAGGAGGATTTTCCAGTGGCTAATGACGGATTGGTTGTCGGTCTCGACATCGGCACGACGAAAGTCTGTGCCGTAATCGGTGAGCGCAATGACGATGGTCTTCTCGAAATCACTGGTGTGGGGCTTGCTGCCTCAACTGGCTTGCGGAAGGGCGTTGTTGTCAATATTGAAGCCACCATTCGTTCAATACTCGTTGCTGTTGAGGCGGCGGAGATGATGAGCGGCCAGGAAGTCCATGATTGCTGGATAGGTATAGGCGGCAATCATATCGACGGGATCAATTCCCGTGGCATTGTGGCTGTAACCGAGAAGAAGCGGGAACGAGGGGAACGCGACCGCGATATTGAGCAGGAGGATATTGACCGCGTACTGGAGGCGGCGCGTGCTGTGGTAATCCCGATGGACCGGAACATCTTGCAGGTGATTCCCCAGAGCTACATTGTCGATAAACAGCGCGGAATCCGCGATCCACTAGGTATGATTGGTGTGCGGCTTGAGGCTGAGGTACACATCATCACCTGCTCTGTTACCAGCGCTCAGAACCTGATGAAGTGCGTGAATCGCGCTGACTTTCATGTTAATGACTTCATCCTCCAGTCCCTTGCGGCAAGTCGTGCTGTGTTAACCAATGAAGAGAAGGAGATGGGCGTAGCGCTCATTGACATGGGCGGTGGGACGACCGATGTACTAGTCTTTGTTGACGGCACGCCGTACTCGAACATCACGGTTCCGGTTGGCGGGGGCATGATCACCAGCGATATTTCCAAAGTAACGAACATTTCGTTTGAGACAGCCGAGCGTATCAAGATCGAGGAAGGCTGTTGCTGGGAAGGTTTGCTTGACGCTGATGACGAGATCGTGGTACCCGGAGTTGGGGGCAGGCCCCCTCTGTCCATACCCAAGTCCCAGTTGTTGGCAATCATCCAATCCCGTATGGAAGAAATCTTTCTGATGGTGCGTGACCGGCTGGATAAGCTGGCGCTCTCACGGCCTCTGGGGGGCGGCATAGTCCTGACTGGCGGCGGGTCTCAGCTTCAGGGCGCGGTGGAACTTGCCGCCGAGATATTCAGGCTGCCAGTGCGGGCTGGAACGCCTGTGGCGGCGGGCGGAGTTGTTGACCAGTACCGTGACCCCGCTTACGCTACTGCGGTCGGGCTGGTACTGGAAGGAGATGATCGAGAACGCCGTATGTTGCCGGAACAGCAGCGCGTTGTTGGCGAGGGTCGGAATCGGCCTGAAAAAAAGCCGGGGCTATTGGGGAAATTCATAATCTGGCTTAAAACTGAATTCTTTTAAGATGCGGTACGCTGGTCTCTGCAATACGCTTTACCTCCCAAACCCCTTGAAAAAGTTTCTTTGAACTGATAGAGTAAGTACAGTAGTGTTTGAAATGGCAGGAGTTATTGAATGGGTATTCTAAGTGGAGTATTACTGGTTGTTTTTATAATTGTGGCGGTCTTACTTATCCTTCTGGTGTTGGTTCAGAACGAGGAGGGAGACACGCTTGGCGGTGTCTTTGCGAGCGGTAGCGCGTCCGTGTTTGGGTCTCGTTCCGGCAATGTGCTGACCAGAGCGACCTCAATCCTAGGTGGCTTGTTTCTGGTGTTGAGCTTTGGGCTTGCGCTTATGAACCGGACACCCGGCACTTCGGGGGTTGAATCAGCGGCACGGGAGCTTTCAACCGATGTGAGCCGCGACTGGTGGAGAGAAGACACTTCAGCAAGCGCCGAAACGCCGTCCGTGGGGACGATTGAGACGCCGCCAGTATCGACTGTTCCGTCCGTTACGGAGCCTACAGAGAACGTAGAGCCGGAACCCCTAAGCGCAGAAGAAACGGGGGAATGAGAATGTTTTTGTACGATGTTTTTCCGCCTGAACTAGTAAAGGTTGGCCTTGAAGCCGAGAACAAAGATGAGGTTTTCGAGGAGATGGTAGACCAGTTCTGTCAGGTGGAGAAGAAGTCTGATCTTAGAGAGGAAATTTTGACAGCGTTACGGGTGCGGGAAATGAAGATGTCTACTGGTATCCAAAAAGGCATTGCTATTCCGCACGGCAGAACCAACGTGGTTGATCGACTGTATGGGGCGCTTGGCATCTCTAGGCGCGGGATTGATTACGACGCGCTTGACAAGAATCCCGTGCATCTGCTGTTTATGATTCTTGCGCCGGAGAAAGACGCGGAAAAATACCTGCGAATCCTCAAGCGACTTGCACAGTTGATGGATAACCCTCAGTTCTATACAGACCTTATGGCTCAGAAAGACGCGCCTGGCGCCTGCGGGGTTATCAAGAAGTACGAAAATATTATTATTGCTGTAGACTAAGGTGTAATCATGGATGAAACTGATGTGCTACGTCATTTGTTAGAAGTTGAGGCTGCGGCTGCGGCTCTAGTTGATAGCGCTCAGGCAGAGGCTGGCAAGCGTCTCACCGATGGGGAAAAACTGAACCGTGAGCATTACGAGCAGTGTTATGCCGAAGAAGTTGCGAGACTTGACGCGGACTATCAGCAACAGCTCGACGCGGTAAAGGCAGACTATCAGCAACAGCTCGACGCTTATCGGGCGGAGCTTGACGCCATGCCTGTGGATAACAGTCGTTTTATGGAACTGGCCGGACATTTGCTCCTCAAGGATTAGGGTATGATAAGTGCTGGAGAGCGGGCATATAGCTATGCCAAAGCGTGCGGGATCATAGGGAAGTCCTTTGTCGGGAAACGTATCGCCGCGCTTGGCAGCGTAAGCCGACTTTCTGAGCTTGACCGGCTGGTCTTCCCAGATGAAAGCAGGGATTTGCCTGAAAAAGAACTGTTACTTGATCTTGAGGCCAGAATCATCGCCCGTGTGGTAAAACAGATCATCATGATTGTTGACTCACTCTCAAAACCTCCCGCGCTCCTGAGCTATCTCATCAGGACGTATGAGTACGCTGATCTCAAAGCCGCGCTCAAGGCCATTGACGTGGGTGATCAAAAGCCGCCGCCCTTTACCGATATCGGCCACTTCCGTACTGTCCACTTTGAGGCATACCCTGATATCGCCGCGATGGTGGAGGGAAGCGAATTTGGATTTCTGCTTAAAAAGCGCAATACGCAAAATGCCGAAGAAGCTAATGAGCATATAATGAGCATTATGCTTGACCAGCACTACTATGCCGCGCTCTGGAAAGCGCTGTTTGCCCTGCCTAAAAAAGACCGTGTCTCCACTGAAAAGATACTGCTTGAGGAAATATCCCTGCGAAACGTGGTCTGGGCTTTGCGTCTACGCACCTACTATGGTATGACGCCTGAACAGACGCGGGAAAACCTCATATCGCTGGGCGGTAAGAAAAATCTTGCCGTAGACGCCGAGGCGTCATTGCGTATGGGCTTGGATAATCGCGCAGACTGGAATGGCTACCCACGCGCTCATTTTCTTAACCCTGAAATGCCGAATGAACACTGGGTCGTTGACCCACGTTATTTCCAGAACGCTGCGGCTAAGTATTTATACCGTCTTGCCCGCCTTTCATTCAGGCGTCAACCCTTCTCTCTGGATATGGTGTTCTGCTTCATCAAGTTGAAATTGTTTGAGGAAGACCTACTCACCAGCATGGCTGAGGGCTTGGTTCTGGGCATGTCGAGCCATGATGTATTAAGTATGCTGGAGGTACCTACATGATCCGCCCTCGGAAGATGAAACAGGTTGAGATGACCGTACTTGAGCGAGATGTAGACAGGGTTATTGAATTTCTGGGCAAACGGGGAATTATGCAATTCTCCGAGAAGGATACTTCTATAGAAAAACATCCTTCAGAAGAAGATAAAGATGATAATGTAGACAAGGCTCGTGTCAATGCTGAAAAAACCAGCGCACATACACGGGAAAACCTTGAAAAGCTAAAAACCGTCGCCGCCTATCTGGAGATAGAACTCCCTACAGAACCAGAAAAAACTGCCATTCTCCCCGCTAAGAGAGAGGAGGAACTATGTGAGCAGATCGTGGATACGGTAAACGCGGTAAGCAGGGTCGAGCATGAGAAAAGTCTTGAACGACAGAAGATCGAGGCTACCTTAACCGAATCTAGGGCATTTGCTAACCTTAACGCGCCTTTTAAGGAACTGGATCAGCTTTCTTACCTGACCCTGCGCGTCGGGCGACTTGATCCCCAGAGCCGGGAGGAAATGCAGAAAATACTCACCGACCGCGTCGTGATCGTGCCGCTTGACGATGAGCGGGTTCTGGCTGCGGCATCACGGCGGGGCCGTTTCGCTCTTGACTCCGAATTAAAGAAACGCTCGTTCATACCCATCGCTATTCCTGAAGGCTATAAGGGAATCCCCGAAGAGCTGTTTGCCAGCCTTGAAAACCGCATGAAGCAGACGGAGCGCGAACTTCAGGGCGTCGCCGAGCAGAAGGTGCGTCTGCATAACGAGTATGAAAAGCCGCTGAAAGCGCTGACTTCCTCCCACCTCATGGCAACGCAGGTTGAAAAGCTGAAGGCGCGGCTCGTCAGTACCAAAAGTGTGTATATGCTGTCCGGCTGGGTTCCCGCCGACGCGATTATTGACCTCGTGGACGGGCTTTCCAAGCTGACCGATGGGCGAGTGGCGGTTCGTGCCTTTGAGCCCTATGAAATGAAGTCGATAAAGGACGGTACGGAAAAAGTGCCGGTGTCGCTTAAGCATGGGCGTTTTGTCGAAGGCTTTGAGCCAATGGTCTTCTCTTATGGAGCGCCGTTGTATGGAACCATTGATCCGACACCTTTTGTAGCGGTCTTCTTCACCCTCTTCTTCGGCATCATGTTCGGCGACGTGGGCCAGGGTTTTGTGCTTTTTCTGCTCGGCCTTCTCATCGCCAAAAAAAAGCTGAAGATACAGTTGCTATCAATGAACTACGCTCGCCCGCTTATCTTTGTTGGTATCACGTCAATGGTTATGGGTGTCCTCTACGGCTCGGTATTTGCCAATGAGTCCCTGCTTGAAAAGCCGATAGAGGCAATCACCGGCGCAATCACCGGCCATCCAATGAGCCACATCATTCATCTTATGCCGGACCGGAACAATCTCGGCAAGCTCTTTGCTTTCTTTGGTTTCTCCATTGGCATTGGCGTAATCCTGAACTCAATGGGCTTGATTCTCAATATCGTGAATCAATGTATATTAAAGAATCACGAGAAAGCCTTCTTTGCCAAGACAGGTCTTGCGGGTCTCTTGTTCTTCTGGTATGCTATTTTTATCGCTATACGCATAATACTGGGTGGGCATTTTGTAACGCTTGACCTTCTCGGTCTGGCCATACCAGTATTCTGCATCTTCTTTGGGCCAGTGATCTGGAACCTCATCAGTGGCAAGCGTCCTATTGTAACAGAAGGGTTGTTCGCCTTCATCATCGAAGGTGTTGTAGAGATTCTGGAAACCGTGTCGAGTTACATCTCTAGCACTGTGAGTTTCCTGCGTGTGGGTGCATTCGCCCTGTCGCATACAGTCTTGTCGTTTATCATTTTCAGCCTTGCGGAGCTGGTAGGGGAAGGTTCAACGTTTGGGCCGCTGTTTTCACTGATCATTGTCATCTTTGGCAATCTGATTATCATTTTACTTGAGGGAATGATCGTTGCCATTCAAGTGGTGCGTCTTCAATATTATGAATTCTTTAGCAAGTTTTTCACGGAGACTGGGGTGGCCTTCGCGCCGTTCAGGTTCCGCAGGGAGGTGTGAGATGAAACGCGCAGTAGCGTTTGGTGTGTTTATGCTGGCGGTGGTGGGCGGAATGTTCGCTCAGGAAACCGGTACGGCAGAGGCGCTGTCCGGCAGTGGGTTAAAATACATTGCGGCGGCAATCGCAGTCGGAATTTCCTGTATCGCGGGCGGTATTGCGGTGGGTCAGATTGGTGCGGCAGCAATGGGAGCTATGAGCGAAAATGCTGAACTTTCAGGAAAAGCCCTGCCTTTCGTCGGTCTGGCCGAAGGTATCTGTCTGTGGGGCTTCCTGGTAGCCCTGCTCATTATGATTCTGTAGGAAGCGGTGGATTACTTCTTTATTGGAGACGCGGAACTGGTAACAGCGTTTCGTTTTGTCGGTGTTGACGGAACAGCGGTAAGTAACGCTGACACCGCCAAAGCCGCTTTTCTTAAAATCACCCAGGGGTTTGACGTGGTTGCCGGAGCCGTCCTCCCGAATGTTGAGTCATGCCGGATACTCATTCTCACCGAAGAGGTTGCTAACTGGCTGGAGGACGCGCTTACAGAGTGGCAATTGTCGGATCGTTATCCCCTGATAGTGGAAATTCCCAGCATGATGGGGAAGCTTCCTGGCCGCAAAACGCTGGTCGATTCTATTCGGGAAGCTATTGGTATTCATGTATAAACAGGACTAAACGCATTAGCGTTTGTCCAGAAAGGCATTATTATGGAAGAACTGCTATCTACTGATGTGTTGGATCGGGAAATTCTTGAGGATGCGCGGAAAAAGGCGTACCATATCCTCAAGGCCTCCGATGAAAGTGTGAAATCTGTAGCGGAGCTGTGGGAAAACAAAACCACAGCAGCAATCGCTGAGAGCAGGAAACACTACGCGAGCCGCTTTGTTACCATGAGAGACGAGATTATGGCTCGGTTACTTCTGGACAAACGGCGCGTTCGTTCTGAAAAAATTGAGTCTTTGTTAAAAACAGCAATGGTCGGCTATCTGCAAAGTCTACCACGGGAAACCTTGCTCTCCCTGCTTGAAAACGAAGTGCGCCTGCGGTTGACCGAACTACAGGAGACCAGTGAGTTTCCCACGACCGGTGTGACCGTGCAAATCAGGAATCTGAGCAGCGCTGAATCGGAAGCTATCCTTAAAAAGTACCTGACGCCAGGGACATGGACACTGGAAACCACCAGTACAGCTATGCTTGTTGAAGATAAATTTCCCCGTCTCATGCTTGATGCACCATCAGTACGTATTAACGCATCAATTGATAACGTTGGATATGATTTACTCGAAGACAAGCGCACCGAACTACTCGTAGCCCTTTTGGGAGATGCAGCACTTGAGGGAGGCTTGGTATGATTGCGGGAAAAGTTAAGCGTATTTCAGGCCCCATTATTCGTGTCATTGGGTTGAGCGGTGCAGGGCTTTTTGACGTGGTTGAGGTTGGCGAAAAACGTATCATCGGCGAAGTGGTACGCCTTGAAGGTAATGAGGCCGTGATTCAGGTTTATGAGGACGACACCGGCCTTGAAATCGGCGCATCAGCTTCATCAACCGGACGCCCACTTTCGGCGCGCCTTGGACCCGGCCTCATCGGTACAATCTACGACGGCATACAGCGTCCGCTTGAAGCCCTGTGCAAGCAGAGCGGCGCGTTCATGGATCCGGGCGTGCGGGGCGAACCGCTTGACTCACAGCGGCTCTGGTACTTTGTCCCTGACCCCAATATCGCGCAAAAGCTGTCCGCCGGGGAAAAAGTGGCTATCAAACCCGGCCTTATACTCGGCAGTGTCAAAGAAACCGAGAGCATCACCTGCAAGATCATGGTTCCGCCCAATACCAAAGGCGGTTTCTTAAGCGAAGTCCTGTCGGCGGGTGAGTATACCGTTGAAGCCATTGTATCCCGCACTGATAAGGGCGAAGAAATCCCCCTTGCCCAGTGGTGGCCGGTGCGTATTCCACGCCCCAATGCAGCGCGTCTTTCGCCAGACCAGCCGCTGGTAACCGGCGAGCGCGTGATCGACGTGTTCTTCCCCCTGTCCAAGGGCGGAACCGCCGCCATCCCCGGAGGCTTTGGCACCGGCAAAACCATGACCCAGCACGCCATCGCCAAGTGGTGCGACGCCGACGTTATCATTTACATCGGTTGCGGGGAACGCGGCAATGAAATGACCGACGTGCTAACCGAATTCCCGCATCTGTCAGACCCGCGCACCGGCCGTTCCCTCATGGAACGCACGATCCTCATAGCCAACACCTCGAATATGCCCGTGGCAGCCCGCGAAGTTTCCATATACACCGGCGTTACCCTCGCCGAGTTCTACCGCGACATGGGCTATCATGTGGCGATCATGGCTGACTCCACGAGCCGCTGGGCAGAAGCCCTGCGTGAACTGTCGGGGCGCATGGAAGAAATGCCCGCCGAGGAAGGCTTCCCCGCTTATTTGCCCACGCGCCTTGCCGAGTTTTATGAACGCGCTGGTCGCGTCAAAACCCTTTCCGGCTTTGAAGGTTCAGTCTCCATCATCGGTGCGGTCTCCCCGCCCGGCGGCGACTTTTCCGAGCCGGTAACTCAGCACACCAAGCGCTTCATCCGTTGCTTTTGGGCGCTCGACCGCGATCTTGCCAACGCCCGCCATTACCCAGCCATAAGCTGGCTCGACAGCTATTCCGAGTATGCCGATGAGGTGAAACCCTGGTGGGAGAAGGTGAGTCCCACGTGGGCAAAATCCCGTCAGGATGCCCTTGACCTCCTCAAGCGCGACCAGCGCCTCGCGGAAATCGTCCGTCTTATTGGCCCAGACGCCCTTCCCGACGATCAGCGCCTCATCCTCCTCACTGCCGACATCATTAAAAACGGTTTTTTACAGCAGAACTCATTTGATGAAGTTGATATGTACTGTGTACCTCTTAAACAGGTGCGTCTTCTTGAACTCATCATGGAGTTTCAGGAACGCGCCCAGACCTGTATCAAACTTGGCGCTCTGCTCATCAAAATCACATCGCTTCCCATCAGGGAACGCCTTGCCCGTCTCAAGAGCGAAGTGAAGAACGACGCCCTTGACGGCCTGAGCGACTTTGAAAACGAGATGCGCAGCGCCCTTGAGGAACTGGAGCGTGGCTACCGTTCCAAAGAAACGATTGATTAAGACATTCTAAAGTATAGATCGTGTCGTCCTTTGTGATAGCGCGATCTATGCGCGAGTGTTTTAACGCGCAGCATTTCTACATTTCCCCGCCCGTCCGATTAGAGTATGGAGACGAAGCGTTACGTTCAGCCACGACGAAGCGTTACGTTTAATGTCAATGGCAGCGGCTAGGGTAAAGTGGAGAATTCATTGACACGCTCTTCGCTGTATGGTAGCTTGATAAGTGTGAAAGGCAGCGGCCAAGGTAAAAAAAGTTTTTTTTGTGGGAGAATTCATTGACATTTGCTTTGTTGTGTGATAGATTGATGATTGTGAAAAGAAATAACTTTACATCCACAGGATTTGTGTCCTCTGGAGATCAAAATACTGATAATCTGAGTCCTCATAGCCTCCAGACAGGCCTGCGAAAACCGTTTACGGGCAGTCCGGCGACAGTTTCAGGGCTGAACTCAGTATTTATACCCCCCCCCCCCCCCCCCCTCAGTATCGTTATATAGAAGTAGTTTCCAGCATTTTCTATATTGTTGCTTCATGTCTTTCCCGCGTCTTCGGTCTCCGTGGACACAGGCTTCTCTTCGTATATATCCCTGCTCTATGGCAGGAGAATATATAAAATTTTATAAGGAGGGAGTTTTATGAAAAAAACTCTACTTATGGGAGGAGCAGCCTTATTAGCGCTTGCCCTCGTATTCACTGGTTGCGACAATGCCTATGACGTAACCACCACCAGCACAATCCCCTCGCTGTCAGGGCCGGGCAACTTAAAGGTGGTCAATGACCATGAAGGCGTCATTACCGTGACGTGGGACCTGGTGGATGATGCGGCAGGCTATGAGGTGTGGCGGAAGACTGGCGATGAGCCTGTGCTAAGATTGAACGGGAATCTTTCTAATAATGCCCAGCGGTATGACGACATCGTCTCCGCTACGAACCCCTTGCAAAATGGTACTGAGTACACCTATACAGTCGTTGCGGTGAGCAGCCATTCTACAAGCCGGGGCGTCGATGTGGTGCAGAATGGGAAAAGCGAGGCAAAGGTTAAGGCAGAGAAAATCCCTGCAACCTATACCGTAAATGATGTTAAAGGCCTGACAGTTGCCCAAATAATCGGGACGAATGGGCTTAAGACGGTGCAGGTATCCTGGGATAGAGACCCTAACCCTGGAGTCACTTATAAGGGAGAGTTCGGGGGGCAAGGTTTTTGGGGGAATGATATCTCCTACTCTTCAGACAGAAAAAAGGCGGCGTATATCTACAACATCAACAACAGTAGCTTAATCGACGGGGAACCGTACAAGGCCAAGGTTACCGCCTACTATTCAACCGGTTACTACACGACGACTGCGCTTGTGGAATCCGCAGTCTATACCCACAGCGATCCAAATAATTTCATCACCAGCTTCTACACCACTCCGGTAACGTTATATTCTACCAGTGGCGCTACTAGCGGCACTGCGACTGGGGATTACAATCTCAGCGTCTACTGGATGCAGGACACGAAAGCCCCAGCCGGTATTGTCTATGAACTGTATGTGCATAAATCCCCCGCCAACGGCAACAGCTCCTTTGAATGGACAAAGGTAACTATCCCTGCTGATATAACGGCTGATCCTGTTGGTTTCTTCCAGACAACACTGAGCGGTGATAACCGTCCGGCTTACCGGCAGTCATGGACCTATAAGCTGGTCGCAAAGATTGGCGGTGAAGAGGTGGATTCCAGAACATATACCTTGGATCAGGATGCTTGGCAGACGCCGAATTCTCTGGGTATGAACGTTACTACTAGTAATACAACCGGCAGGAAGATAAAGATTGAGGTAACGAACCAAGTTTCTGATTTGGTCGGCGGCGATGTGGTGGAGTTCTACGCGGTGCTGAGTCGTACCTACAACAGCAATGGTGATACAACCGCCAGTGATCAGTATCTTAGCCAATTTACCAAACTTGGAGAGCGTGATAAGTCGCAACTGGAAAATAGCGACTCAAACGCTAGAGAATTTGACAGCGGAGCTCTGGCCACCGGGCGCTACACAATTATCGCGGTTCTCAAGAACGGCGAGACCCGTATCCTACTGAACGACAATATTTCGTCTGTTAACGTTACCAACTAACCCTGTCCCCTGTTACCCGTGAAAGCGGGTAACGCGGACAGTCGCTTGGCCTCTTTCTGCTTGGGAAGAGGCCAAGTTTTTGAAGGGGCAGCTCAACAGCATGGCCTTCAGGATTATGACTGACACCCGCAAACCAGAACTTCCCGGCAACACAACCAGCTTGCATAGACACATGGCAATCGAAACTGATTGTGCTTTTCAGACCAAAGACCTCGTTAAAATAGCCCGCGTCATCACAAAGTACGTCCATTTCCTCGATCCCGCCATCGTAGCGGCCATCGCCGAAGACAACCGCGAGAACTCCCGCGACTGGCGTCTCCGCCTCAGCGCCTTAGGCGTTGATCCCCGGCTCTACCTCTGGGAAGACTCAGCCTGCTGTTTTCCCGGGGTGCGCCGCTGCCTGGACGCCGAGAAAGGCGTGTGGCGGCGTGGACGAAGGGTGTTCAGGGACGCGCTGGCCGTGGACTATGACGAGTATCCCCGCTGGGTGTGGTCCGCTCTGATACCTGAGCGCGCCGCGGAGTTTGAGGGGCAACGCTACGCCATCTTTCATCCGCTGAATCACAAAGTGATAAACGCGCAGGTAGAGGCGTCTCTTGAGGAGAACAGGTATCTTGACGGTCGTGGTTTGTACGGGCTGTTCACGTCGGCGGCGAACATCGCGTACGCGCCGGCTGCTTTGATAGCGCTGATGAACACGGAACACTGGCTGCGCACTTTGTTTGTGGAGCGGCAGGCTGAGCTGTACGCGCCGGTGAGTACGATGTTGCCGCCGCGGGTGCGTGTGCGCCGCAGTCCCGGCGAGTGGAACCTGAAGGCGTTTGACTGGGCGCCGTGTGAAGGCGTGGCTGATTCCGCGTGTGTGCGGGCTTTTCTTGAGGCCCGCCGCGTGAAGCTCGACGCGCTGCTGGCGCACAACCCATAACGCGCCGATGCTACGGCGAGCGTTTCATGCGCGGTAATGCCCGCGCCGCGCTAAGCTCGACGCGCTGCTGGCGCACACCCCATAACGCGCCGATGCCGCAACGCCGCGTTAAGCTCGACGCGCTGCTGGCGCGCAACCCATAACGCGACTCGGTGTCAGAGACCTTCGTGGTGAACTACTGATAACACTATGGTATTGGAGACCGGCCAAACTGGGCATAATCATCAGCGACATTCTCAAAATCAGATTTTGCCATGAAGTCGCGGAAACTGGACGCTTCAAAACCTCCATGTGCAATAGCTGAACCGAGCAGCAAAGCTATCATAAATATCCCATACGTTTGATACTGATAGGTATGCGCTTCCTCATGTTTACCCAAGTTCACATAGGCGGCGCGATTATAGCGGAGTAGGATGCTCTTTGAATTCCACCTTCGCAGATCCCCGCCAGCATGAATGATCGCATTGCCAAAGGTAATCGAGCCATGTAGGTTGAGGCCGGTGGTAAAGGTAATCGCGTTATTCTCTATGGCAATTCTAGCGCCCTTTCCAGTAATAAGGCTTGCTCCGCTTAATAAAGCCCCTGCTACAACACCACACGCGGTCATTGGAGCGGCCCATACTTTACCCGCTATGTCTTTGGCACTATGTTTCACGAATCTATCCCTCATGCTTTATGTAAAACGAGATTTAACATATCTTTCAAGCTATGCGATAATAGAAGTATGCGCGGATTCTTCTATTTTATACTTATTAGCTTGTTTTCCTCTCTGTACGGGCTTGACCTGCCCACGCGGTACATAGCCGACGATTCTTCGCTGCGGAGGGCGTTGCTGGATACCTGGTTCACCGAAGCGCCGGAGCGGGTCTTGAGCAGGCCGTATTCCTACTACCGGCTGCCCAGCGGTGATCGTATTCAGGTGCGGGCTGAAGCTGGCAGGGACGAGTTCATGACTATTCTGGCAAGGGAACTCAACGGCGACTACCCAGGCTGGGCCCAGGGTTCATGGATACTGACTCGGCGGCGGGATACTGGCGAGGTGAGCCGGATTCGGGTCTTCCTGCGAAGCGACCCGCAGGCTTACGTCCAGTTCCGGCCTCTTGATAAAGACCGCTCGGCCATGGATGTGGTGCTTTACGACGCTTATGTCGTGCGTTCACTGCCCCTGCCCTATTCAATTGAACGGCTCATGGTGCTTCCGGTTGAGGAGGCGTTTTCCGTTGCCGGAAACAAGTTCCCTCGCCGTTACTTTGATCCCAACCCTGCCGCATACCGTGATATGCGGACAATGATCAACAAGGTACAGCAAGCTCTTCCCCTGCTTAATTACCGCGACGATGGGGCTATTGATGAAAACGGGCGCTATGTGTTTATTGAAACGCTTGAACCACAGAGCGGAGAGCTTGGCCTTAACTGTTCCGGCTTTGCTAAGTGGGTCATTGACGGCATACTGCGTCCTTATACCGGTACAACGCTGTCGATTCCTCCCCTGAAAACAGCTTTTGGCGAGCGCGGTTCCTCGTTTACTAAAGCTTATGAGGCGATTTACGACTTGTTTTTTGGTCTTGACTGGGGTCGGCATCTGGCTTCTATCGCGGGTACGGTTCTGCGTACGCCAGACTCCGGCAATATCGAGGAGATTGAGGTACATACCGCGCCCTTTGCCTCGCGTATTGAGCGAACCCGCGGCGAAATCACGATTCGCTCCTATCCTGAGTACCAGCTTGACATAGGCTTTCAGTCTGAGGGTATTCATGCGCTTCTCTATACCCTTGCCATTGATGAGCCGGGGAACCTTTACATCGCTACGATAAGCCGCGAGATGGCAAACACGCAGCGTCTGCGCCAATACTTTCACCTTGCGATACTCCTGCCGCACTTCACAGAGACAGGCGAGTTTCAGGTTACGGTCTTTGAGAGCGCGGCTGAAACCTCGTTTGCCGATTTCAAGACACGGTATCCGGGGCTGTTTATCAACCTGCTTCGCGTTCCAGTAGAAGCCCGCTTCGAGCCGTTTCAGGATAACTTGCCCTGATGTGGTACACGCGCTATTCTTGATACATACATATAGACTAGGAGTAGCGCATGAAAAATTTCATTGACAAAGACTTCTTGCTTAATACAGCAACGGCTCAACGGCTTTACCATGAGGCAGCCGCTGAGGAGCCGATCTTCGATTATCACTGTCATCTTAACCCCAAGGAAATCGCTGACGATTGCCGCTTTCCTGAACTCGCGTCAGTCTGGCTTGGCGGGGATCACTACAAATGGCGGACTCTGCGGGCCAATGGCATTGACGAGCGTTTCATCACCGGTAACGCCGAGCCTTACGAGAAGTTCCTCGTCTGGGCTGAAACAGTTCCCCGCCTCATCGGGAATCCGCTCTATCACTGGACCCACCTTGAGCTACAGCGTTTCTTTGATATTCATGAGCCGCTTAACAGTGAAAGCGCTCCGGCTATCTGGAAGGCTGCCAACGAGAAGCTGGCAAAAGACCCTGAGCTTTCTGTGTATGGCATTTTTAAGCGATTCAAGGTTTACGCCTTGGGAACCACCGATGATCCAGCGGACAGCCTCGAATGGCACAGCAAAGTCGCCGCGAGCAAGGCCACGCCTACCAAAGTCCTGCCGTCGTTCCGTCCCGATGTGGCTGTGGCTATCGACAAGGCTGGTTTCGCCGAATACATAGCGGCGCTTGCTAAGGCCGCTGGCAAGACTATCACTAAGTTGGACGAACTCCTCGACGCGCTCCGTTCTTGCCTTGACCTTTTTGACAAAAACAGCTGCCGCGCTGCGGATCACGGGCTGGAATACCTGCCCTTTGCCGTGGCTAGTGATGGCACGACCGGCTCACTCTGGGAAAAGGAAGTGGACGAAACATTCAAAAAGGCGCTTGCTGGCAAGACTTCTGACCCGCGTTCCCTCGACTCCTACCAGACTTTTTTACTGCGCTTCTTTGGTGAGGAATATCACCGGCGCGGCTGGGTCATGCAGCTTCACCTTTCCGCCCTGCGTAATCCCAACACACGAATGCTCAAAGCAATCGGCCCCAACTCCGGCTATGACGCGGTGCATGACCACCCGGTTTCAACAAACCTTGCCCGCTTTCTGGACCTGCTGGAATCCCAGGGCGCGTTACCCAAGACCATCCTCTACAGCCTCAACAACAAGGACTTTTACCCTATGGCAAGCATCATGGGTTCATTTCAGGGCGAGGGCATACTGGGCAAGATGCAGCTTGGTTCCGCGTGGTGGTTCCTCGATCACCGCGACGGCATGGAAGAGCAGATGAAAACACTTGCCAGCGTAGGCCTTTTGTCCCGCTTTGTAGGTATGCTCACTGACTCGCGCAGTTTCCTTTCCTACCCGCGCCACGAGTATTTCCGCCGCATCCTCTGCAACCTGATTGGAAACTGGGCTGAGGATGGAGAGATACCCAACGATTTCGCCCTGTTAAGCGGCATGGTACGCGATATTTCGTTCAGAAACGCCCAGCGGTACTTTGAAGGCTGAAAAGTATCTCGATAGCTTGCCCCCGCCCATGGACGACGAACCACGAATTCCCCGCATATAGGCGCGGGGACTTATCAAATTGTTCTACAGAAAAAAACGCGACTCTCTTTAACAGGGAGTCGCGTTTTGCGACACGAGGGACTCGAACCCCCTACCTACTGCTTAGAAGGCAGTTGCTCTATCCTGATGAGCTAGTATCGCTTTCAGCAGCCCATGCCTACAGCCAGAGGCTGACCACTTGGACTGCGCTGCACCAGTACAAGACGTATTCTACTCTATCCTTAACCCTCTCTGTCAATACTGCTCTGTGCTGTTGCGCAAAGTGTGCTGTTTTAGTGCCAGACACCAGAGTGGAGACGGACGACACCGCGTGCCAGACACCACCAGTGTGCCGCTTAGTGCCAGACACCAGACTGGAGACTGAAACAAGAGGCCATCATGGATCCCTGTCTCAGCTATGAGACCCTTAAGACAACTCCATGACGGAGCAGTCTATCGCGTTACCATTAATGATGGACGGCAGTTTGCGCAGGTATTTGACTATGCAGTAACTTGATATTTTAGCACTTCCAGAGATGCGTGTAAAACTTCCAGAGGTGTATGTGGAATCTCCAGAGATGCGTGTAGAACTTCCAGAGCCATGTGTAGAACTTCAAAGGTGTGTGTGGAACTTCCAGAGATGCGTGTAAAACTTCCAGAGATATGTGTAGAACCTCCAGAGATGCGTGTAAAACTTCCAGAGGTGTGTGGAGAACCTCCAGAGATATGTGTGGAACTTCCAGAGGTGCGTGGAGAACCTCCAGAGATACGTGTAAAACTTCCAGAGGTGTGTGGAGAACTTCCAGAGATATGTGTGGAACTTCCAGAGGTGTGTGTGGAACCTCCAGAGATATGTGTAGAGATTTCAGAGGTGTGTGTGGAACCTCCAGAGATGCGTGTAAAACTTCCAGAGATATGTGTGGAACCTCCAGAGATATGTGTAAAACTTCCAGAGATGCGTATTGAACTTCCAAACATGGATATGAAACTTCTAAACATGAATATGGAATCTCCAGATATGCGTGTATAAACTCCAAACATGAATATAGAACCTCTAAACATGAATATGGAACTTCCAAAACCATAGCAAACACCACCGTTTTCCCCGGCGCTGAATTATCATCCCTAAGTAAAGTAGTATCACTTTGCTGACATGGGCTTAGTCAGTCCGCTGGCAAAGGCTGGGTCAGGGTTGAGGCGTTATATTTAGCGTTATTTCGCCTTAGAATACCTTGATATTTTTACTTCTTTGTGATAAATGATAGCTATGAACAATAGACACCTAAGCGCCAGCAATAACGCAGACCTCGCCGCGCTCAGGCGCTCAGGCGCTCAGGCGCTCAGGCGCTCAGGCGCTCAGGCGCTCAGGCGCTCAGGCGCTCAGGCGCTCAGGCGCTCAGGCGCTCAGGCGCTCAGGCGCTCAGGCGCTC
>JAISAE010000104.1 GCA_031266875.1 Treponema sp. | reverse complement strand
GCCGTGACGTAACGCTTCGTCATGCCGTGACGTAACGCTTCGTCATGCCGTGACGTAACGCTTCGTCATGCCGTGACGTAACGCTTCGTCATGCCGTGACGTAACGCTTCGTCATGCCTGAACACCTGTGGCAGACAGGAAACTTATCCTAAGCGGATTGCGGAAGATCGGGGAAAGAAGCTCCATGTGGCGCTTTTTGGGCAGAACGGAAAGGGGAACACTCCGCTCCCGTATCCCAAGTTTTGCAGACCCAATCTTTCCGCAAAAACGTTAAACGCCCAGCATAAGAAGCGCCATAACCTTAGCGTCGCCCAGAATATTGCTGATAAGGGCGTGTTCGTTGGGTTGATGGGCGCTCTCGTCAATACGCGCCCAGACCACCGCCGCGATACCTTTATTGCGCAGCGGCGCGGCAACTGTACCGCCGCCAATGCCAATAGGACGGGTGTCCACACCATAGACCGCCTTCACCGCGCAAGAGAGCCGCCTAAACAAGTCCGTGTCAGGCAGCGTGGGCTGGGATTCCATACTTTGCGGCACGGTATAAGCAATGCTTACCCTGTGTTTGGCCTCAATCCGCGCCTTTACGCGGTCGATTTCAGCAAGCACGGTCTTGAGCGGATAGCGGGGCAGAATACGCATATCCATACAAAACACGTCTTCACCTGGAATAGTGTTGATGTTAGGAACATTGGCTTCTTTCTTGGTCGGCTGGAACGTAGAATAGTCCGGCTCAAACAGGGGGTCATGGTCAGGGAAGGCGCGTGAGAGTTCCTCATGCAGGCTAATGGCAAGGTCTGCGCCGGCAAGACAGGCGTTGATTCCCTGATCAGGCCGGGAGCCGTGTGTCTGAGCGCCTTTGGTAGCAAAACGCGCCCAGAGCAGGTTCTTCTCAGCTATCTCAATAATTTCACCCTTCGCGTCGCCGCTGTCCGGCACGAGTACCATATCGTCTTTGTTAAACAGATGAGGGTGCTGTTCGAGAAGCCAGCGAATCCCGTAATGACTGCCCTCTTCCTCATCAGCGATAAACAGCAGTTTCACGGTATGCGGCGGCGTGATACCTGCGTTCAGCAAAGCCAGCGCCGCCACTACTGACGAACACAGCCCCTGCTGATTATCCTCAACGCCACGACCAATGAGCTTGCCGTCGCGTTCTATCACCGTCCACGGGTCGCTGTTCCATAGAGACGCCTCTCCGGGCGGCACCACGTCAAGATGGCTCATAATCCAGACCCGCTTTGAGTCATCTTTACCCGCGATAGTGGCCACGAGGTTGGGACGCACACCACCCTTTGCCCGCGAATCCGGCGCGTCATAACGCTCAAGACAGGTGATGCCTTTGCGCGTGAGCCAGTCCGCCAGAAACACGCACTTGTCAAGCTCACCCTCGCCGCCTGAGTCCGGCGCTATTGCCGGGCGGCGGGTGAGTTCAGTCTCCAGTTCCTTGATAAGCGCGGTGGCGCTATCAATGTACGTAAACAGCTTTTTCTTTTCTTCCATAATAGATACTCCTTATAGGTGCCTGCGGTACGCTTCCCAGGTTGTGCTGATAAGCGTGTCCACATCCGAATGTTGCGCGACCCAGCCGAGTGTTTCGCGGGCGCGCTTAGCCGAAGCCGTGAGTTTAGCAGGATCGCCTGGGCGACGACCCACGATTGTGGCTGGAATAGGCTTGCCAGTGATGCGGCGGGCAGCCTCAAGCACCTCAAGCACAGACAGGCCATTCTCACTACCCAGATTGACTATGAGGCTCTTGTCCTTTGCCGCTAGATAGTTCATGGCAGCCACATGGCCAATGGCGAGGTCGCTCACATGGATATAGTCGCGGATACAGGTTCCGTCAGGCGTATCATAGTCATTGCCAAAGACCTGCATTTCTGTGCGTCTACCCGCCGCCACTTCCATAAGCACTGGCAGAAGATTTGCCGGATTCTGTTCAAGGCCAATAATACGTCCCTTCACGTCATAGCCTGCGGCGTTGAAGTAACGAAGCGCGGCAAAACGGATGCCTTTGAGCTTGTCGTACCAGCCCAGGAAGCGTTCAATTTCGCGCTTGGTGAAGCCGTAGTAGTTTTCAGGCTTAGCCGGGTGCTGCTCATCAATGGGGAGATACTCTGGCTCGCCGTATACTGCCGCGCTTGAGGAAAAGACGAGTTTGTTGATACCAGCCTCAGCCGCCATGTTGAGGATGTTGACCATACCGCTGATGTTGTTTACCGAGTATTTTTCCGGCTTAATCATAGATTCACCAGCGGCCTTGAACGCCGCGAGGTGGATGAGGCCGTCAAAGCGTTTACTCAACGCTGCCCGAAGCAGTCCGGTATAGTCCATAATATCGCCATAGATGAATGACGCTTCGGGGAAGAGGTTTTCCCGAAGCCCGCTTGACAGGTTATCGAATATCGTAACCGCGTGTCCCTGATCAAGGAAGTCCCGCGCCACATGACTGCCGATATAACCCGCGCCACCAATGATAAGTATGTTCATGGCGAGGAGTATAACAAAGACTGATAGTCACAGATAGGGCAACGTTGAGGTTGAAGGCGGCTTTGAGCGAGTGCCAGACCCAGAGGGAAGGCGGCTTTGAGCGAGTGCCAGACACCGAGGCTGAAGGCGGCTTTCAGAACGAGTGCCAACCGAGACTAGGGCGGCTTTGAGCGAGTGCCAGACACATACAGCATGAGGCCTCTACGGACTCATCGCGCTCGTTATCGCTCGTGAAACCCTTCTTCACTGTGCCGGAACAACGGCGTGGAAATGTTCCCCAACGAAGCTGGAGCGCGTAAACAGGCTGCGGCAGCTTCGTTGCCCACAGCAGCGACTGCGTATCCTTTTACGCGACTGATTCACGCCGCGTACTTAGCAGTCTCAACGGCGCCCGCCCCTTCTACACCTACCTTGCCTATGAATGGCGCGTTGGCTGTAGCGAATGGCACGTTAGCTATAGCGAATAAGTTGTTGGCTATAGCGAATAAGTTGTTAGCTATAGCGAATGGCGCGTTGGCTATAGCGAATGAGTTGTTAGCTATAGCGAATGGAGCGTTGGCTATAGCGAATGAGTTGTTGGCTATAGCGAATGAGTCGTTAGCTATAGCGAATGGCGCGTTGGCTATAGCGAATAAGTTGTTAGCTATAGCGAATGGCGCATTGGCTGTAGCGAATGAGTTATTAGCTGTAGCGAATGGAGCGTTAGCTATAGCGAATGAGTTGTTGGCTATAGCGAATAAGTTGTTAGCTATAGCGAATGGCGCATTGGCTGTAGCGAATGAGTAGATTTGATACAGTTTTGGGGGATTGGGATAAGCCACTGGTTTATCTCCACAGACCGGTGTCTGTCTGTATTAAGAAAGCAAAGCATTTTTCCTATACGATAACCGTAGATGAACGCGGATGAGTAATAAGAACTATCAGCGTTCACCGGCGCGGTATCTGTGGTTAAAGGATAACGAGACCACAGATACACACAGAAGCGGCACAAGGGTTGCCGTTTTATTCAGCTTATGAGTATACTTGATTTAAGCCGCTCGTATGAGGGTTAAGTTAATGTCATCGGGCCTTATGGCCGGTATCGCGCTGTTATGCGCAAAGGAGCTTTTATGAAAGGCGCTCGACCTTATATGGATTTGGGTACACTCTTTGACGAGATCTTTGAGGCTACCCGAGATTTCAGTGATGAATTTCATCGCAACTTCGATTTTCGCCCTGGAGGGCATTTTCGTGCCAAAGGGCCGTTCGGCGGTGAAAAGGAACCGTTTGGGGAGCATGTTGACTACTATCCCAACTACTCCTACCCGCCCATGAATGCGTACATGACCGGAGATCGCAGCCTCATCTTTGAGTTCGCCCTTGCTGGCTTTGACGAAAAGGACATAAGCCTTTCGTTCCAAGGTGACTACATGGTCTTCTCCGCCAAGTTGGGCGAGGATCAGAACGTCGCTCAGGATAACGATGAAAATGTCCGCTACTTCAAGCGCCGGTTGAAGATGAAGGACATTGAGAAGCAGAAATACTTCGTGCCGCTGGATAAGTACGCGCAGGAGCAGGTCAAGGCGGTCTTCAAAAACGGTATCCTCAAGGTAGTGATACCGCCCAAAGAAGAGCCGGATCAGAGCGACGGCATCAAGATCGAGATCATCAGAGACGAAGAATAGCGTCTCCATGTAACGTTTTCGCAAAGCGGCCTTTCCCATGAAGGCCGCTTTTTGTATGATAGGGCCATGAGTGAGAAACGTTTTACCGTATTAGACCTCATCAATATAGACCTGAACAACTACAATGCGCTTAACCTCCGCTGTCTTGGTGGGCGTAAGGGGCTTGGCCGAGAGATTCGCGTTATGGACCTGAATCGCCCGGGGCTGACGCTGTCCGGTTTCTTTGATTCCTTTGCCTTTGAGCGGGTACAGCTCTTTGGCAAAGGAGAATCGTGTTACCTTGAAAAGCTGGCAGCGGAGGGCAACCTTGAATCAATTAAACAGTTATTCACCTACCCCATTCCCTGCTGTATCTTTTCCCACGGATTGACGCCGGAACGCACGTTTTTCGAGATAGCGGAAAAGGCGCAGTGTCCTGTACTGCAAACTGAACTCAGCTCAACAGAAATCCATGTGCGGCTCATGCGGGTACTCTCCGATATATTTGCGCCGAGGCAGGACATACACGGCAATCTAGTGGAAGTGTATGGCTTGGGCATACTGCTGCTCGGCGACTCAGGCGTGGGGAAGAGTGAAACCGCCCTTGAACTCATCAAGCGCGGACACCGGCTGGTCGCCGACGATGTGGTAAACATACACTGCGTCAATGGGAACATACTCTTAGGCTCAGGGGCGAATAAGATCATTGGTCATCACATGGAGATACGGGGCATTGGCATCATCAACGTTCCCCACCTTTTTGGCGTTGGCGCGATCCGCGAGCGCAAGCAGATACAACTTGTTACTAACCTTGAGGAATGGGACGCGAAGAAGAGCTACGACCGCTTTGGTGAAGACGAGCAGTACACAGAACTGCTGGGGGTCAATATTCCCAAAGTGGATATTCCAGTACGGCCTGGCAGAAACGTGCCTATTATCATAGAAACCGCAGCTATGAACGAGCGCCTCAAGCAGATGGGGTATAATGCGGCAAAGGAATTCAACCAGAACATTCTCAAGTGGATAGAAAGCGATCCGGTGCGTTCAGTATACTTTGGAAGTGAAGACATCATTTAGGCCATGTCCAAATATGGCCGGTTCTATAGAAAAATAATTTCATAAAAGGAAGTCTAAATATGATAGAAAAAGTTATAACGGTATCCAATCGTGCGGGCATTCATGCCCGTCCTGCCGCCATGCTGGTACGCGCTGTAAATGCTTTTGCCTGTACCATTCACCTTACACGGGATACCTACACGATCAATGCAAAATCCATTATGAGCATTATCACGTTGGGCGCGGCCTATGGCGCACAGATCACGATTAAAGCTGATGGCGCTGATGAACAGGATGCGGTTGACACTATAGTCCGGCTTTTTGAGTCAAAATTTGAGGAAGATTAGGGTTCTATGACAAACTACGATGCTGATTTACTCATTCTTGGCGCTGGTCCCGCTGGCCTGAGCGCCGCACAATATGGCGCACGCGCTGCTCTGCGTGTACTGGTACTTGAACAGCTTGCTCCGGGCGGTCAGGCTCTGCTCATTGATACCCTTGAGAACTATCCCGGACTCATCCCCGCTCGTTCTGGCTTTGACTTTGCCGACGCCATGCGCCGGCAAGCCGAAGACTTTGGGGCGCACTTCATTACCGCTACCGCTATCTCCATTAGCGCCTCTGACACCAGACACCCGGTTCACTTCACGGTAACGCTTGATGATGGCAAGAAGCTCACCGCGCTAGCAGTGCTTATCGCCACTGGCACCAAATACCGTTTACTGGATATTCCCGGCGAGCGTGAGCTTGCGGGTTTGGGCGTGTCGTACTGCGCCACCTGCGATGGCCCCTTCTTTAAGGGCAAAAAAATCTTCGTGGTAGGCGGCGGCGATACAGCGTGCGACGAGGCGCGGTATCTCGCTCGCTTATCGCCCCACATCGTTCTCATCCACCGCCGCGCTGAGTTTCGGGCGCAAAAGGCGCTGGCTGAGCAAGTGATGAATGACCCCCGCATTGAGGTTCGCCTTAATACCCGTATGCTGGAAATACACGGCAGCGACAAGGTTTCATCGGTAGTGCTTGAAACCAACGGCGTAACCCATGAGGAGCCAGCGGACGCGGTTTTCATTTTCGCCGGTAGTGTCCCCCAGGTTCCAGACTTGCCGCCATTGCTGACAAACAATGACCAGGGCTACATCATCACCAACCAGTCGATGGAGACTTCTATCCCCGGCATCTTGGCCGCTGGCGATGTCCGCGCTACGCCGTTTCGCCAGGTGGTGGTTGCAGTGGCGGAAGGCGCGATAGCGGCGCACAGCGCAGCCGCGTATATCGACGAACTGGAACGATAAACATGAGCCTGTTCCAGTATTCGGTTGAGACCATAACCCGTGAACTCATGGACAACGAGTCCATGAGTTCCAAAGTTGAGAACGTGAACGCTCACATCCTCATCCCCGTGCGGGCTTCAAGCTACTGGCTGGAACTAAGCGCGCAGTGTACGGGGAGCGGCGGCACATTCCTGAAAGCCCCGCACCACTGCCTTCGACCGCTTGCTAACCATCGTGGCTCAGACCGCTTTATAAAGCGGCGATAGAAGCGATGAAAACGCGGCGCATCCTTCGGGTGCAGAGTATCTGCGCCGCCCGAATCAAGAGCTTGCGGGCCTTGCAAGGCTCGTCTCTCCAAAACCGGAGTTTTGGAACAGCTTCAGGTAACAAAAAGTTGAGGCCACTGGTTAAAGCTGCGGAGCGCGAGTTGTCTCTGCGCTTAATCGGTCTCATCCTTATCGCGCTCTTTTCGCTCAGTCAGCTCCACGCGCTCGACTTCACAGACGCGCTTCCACCAGACGAACTTGCCGCAGCCATTGTATCGGCAATGAAGGACGAGGAGGCGCTGGCGCAAACCTTCATGCTCGGCTGGATCGGTACAGCGCCATCGCCGCTGATTCTGGATTGGATACGGCAACGGCGCGTCGGAGGCGTTAAGGTGTTTGGCTGGAATACCGACGATACGCTGGCATTGGCGAAAAGCATTGGCGAAATGCAAAACACGGCGCTGGCCAGCAGCGACTTTCATATACCGCTTTTGGTGGCAACGGATCAGGAGGGCGGCTGGATACGGCACGTCAAGGGGCTGACGAGTGAGACCCCAGGGAATATGGCGATTGGAGCGTCGGGCAGACCAGCTGACGCCTATTGGTCGGGCTATTACATTGGCCGGGAGCTGGCGGCGCTCGGTATTAACATGAACTTCGCGCCGGATGTTGATGTTTACACAAACCGTGATTCGGTTATTGTTGGCCCGCGCTCGTTTGGCGCTGATCCAACGGCAGTCGCGGTACTGGCGACCGCGTTTGTGAAGGGACAGAACGCCGCCGGCATCATTGCTACGGCAAAGCATTATCCGGGGCATGGCGACACGCGGCTGGATTCGCACGGGGTACTGCCACGCATTGACGCGCCGTTTGAAACCCTGTGGGAACGGGAACTGCTGCCGTACCGGTTTCTGGCGCAAAACGGCCTGCCTGCGGTGATGAGCGGGCATCTCGCGTTCCCCAAGACCGAGTCTGGCGATGGCGCGGCGTCGCTGTCGCCGTGGTTTCTGGGAGAGGTCTTGCGGCAACGCATCGGCTTTGACGGCGTGGTAATTACCGACGACCTGATGATGATCGGGGCGCTGTCAGGCGCGGGCAGTCTTGCTCAGGCCGCAAAACAGGCGCTCATGGCCGGTAATGATATACTCATGTTTTCGTCAACACCTTCGTTAAACGCCTCGGTCTGGACAACGCTGCTAACGGCAATGAAGAACGAAGCCGCGTTTCAGGCGCGGGTGCGGGATGCGGCGCAACGGGTACTTGCCATGAAACTGCGCTACCTGCGGGGTGAAAACGCTGTACCGCTGGTGCCAGACATAGCGCGTATCAAGGAACAGGTGCCAGACACCGAAGGCGCCGCGTTCTTCCTTGACCTCGCGGCGCGGAGCGTTACCCTTGTGAAGGGCGAACTGCCGCTCAGTCCTTCAAGCGCCGGTCAGGTACTGCTGGCCGGCGAGTATGGCGAGTTTCTCCGCGCTGGCCGTCGCGCCTATCCTGGCGCTCTTAGCTGCCGCTATAACGCCCTGTCGCCTTCGCTTATACGCGCCTCTGACACCATCATTTTCTGTCTTGCTGACGCAGACGGCTTGCCCTATTTGCAAAGTCTCCGCGCCTCTGGCAAGCGCGTAATCGTGTTTTCGGTACTGAGTCCGGTGTATCTCGACGCGGTTCCCTGGGTTGACGGGGCTATCGCGGTGTACAGTTACGCGCCGGTATCGTTTACAGCGGGCTTCTCAGCCTTGCTGGGACACATTCCGGCTGAGGGACGCCTGCCTTTCCCCCTTGACGCGCCCCGTTGGACGGCCTTCTGATGGCTGGTAAGCGTAACGGCTGGTATAAAACAGCTTACAACGCGCCGCTCCGCGCTTTCTTGCGGGAACGGGAGCCGTATTGCGTTTCCGCCTGCGCCCGTATTATGAGGTGCAACTGGCTTTTGGATGATATATGGGCGTTCCATGAGCGCGACGCGATTTCAGCCCTGTTCTTCCATAGTCAGCGTTCCCTTTTCCCCATCTTTAACAAGAATAAGAACATTCCCTTCCCCTTTTTTATGGAACGCTTTCTCAAAAAGACCGCCATCCATGCGAGTCAGGGTCTGAGCATGGATGTGGAGATGTTACAGAACTTCATCGCCTATGCTGGCATCCAGCCGCGGCAAATCATTGATTATGACCTGATGGCTCTGGAAGGGATGCCTGCTATGCCCACCAAGGCGCAGCCCTCGCTCATACTGCGCCGCCCGCTCGCCGAGGACATGGACCGGCTCTACCGGCTGCAGGCCGCGTATGAGCAGGAGGAAGTGCTTCCCCAGGGCGTGGAGTTCAGCCCCGCCGCGTGCCGCCAGACTCTGGAACACATTGTGGCGCATGAGAAAATCATCATCGCCTGCATAGGTTCCCGCATTGTTGGCAAGATCAATACCACAGCCACGTCTTTTTCCCGTTACCAGATAGGCGGCGTTTTTGTGCGTCCTGATTACCGGCATCAGGGTATTGCCTCCCGTATGGCGGCGGTGTTTACCCATCTCCTCTGCGCGGAAGGGAAAGCCATCACGCTTTTTGTGAAGAAACGCAATGCCATTGCCCGCGCTGTCTACGAGCGCATCGGCTTCCGCGCCCTCGACGATTACCGCATCAACTATTATTAAAGCGCCGTAACACCCCGTCTTTAGCGGAGCATCGGCGTTTACTGTTTCGGACAACGTTTGATGTGCCTCAAATCCAATGTGATTTGCCCTAGAGGGCATTTCATTTGCCTCAAATGAAGTTTTGTTTGCCTCAAATGAAGTTTCGTTTGCCCCAAATGAAATCTTGTTTGCCTCAAATGAAGTTTCGTTTGCCTCAAATGAAATCTTGTTTGCCCCAAAGAACATTGGACTTACCCGCAAAAAATAAAGCGTTGAATAGTGGGAAGGAAAAAACTCATCATTTATCTATAAGCTATACCTAATTTTCAAAAGTTTATCCATAGCATCCGCATTATAGCGCAGGTATACTATCGAAAAATATATATTTACGGAGGAAAAAATGAAGAAATCGGGTTTATTTTTAGTGTTTGTCCTGTCTACAGTAATGGCTTTTGCCAGCGGTCAGCAGCCGGGTTCTGGTACAAGGGCATCGGGGACTGTTGCCATCACGGTGGAAGTTTTTGACCGCGGTACCGACGGCGGCAAGACCGACCCTACCAACAACGGATGGACAAACTGGATCAAACAAAAGGTTCTGGCGGATGAAAACATAGCGGTTACCTTTGTTCCTATAAGCCGCTGGAACGAAGAACAGGACATCACCGCCCGGATGGCAGCCCAGGATGCGCCTGATCTTTGCTACACCTACAGCATGGATAACGTACGGAACTGGGGTATGCAGGGCGGCGTGTATGACCTCGCGCCCTATGTGGATACCCTGCTCAAGGACATGAAGGATATAATGAAGGAAGATCCCGAAATCCCCGGCCAGAATCTGATCTGGCACAGCAAGGACATAGATACGGGAGCTCTCTACGGCATTAGCAACAAGTATATGTATACAGCATCCCACAACACCTTTATCCGCAAGGATTGGCTGGACAAGCTTGGTCTGCCCGTTCCCAAAACGACCCAGGAGTTCTATGACACCATGACGGCATTTAAAAATAGCGCGTCCAAGCTGGGTGTTGACCAGGTGATTCCCTTTCTCATGACCAACGATGTCAGGTGGCAGGTTTATACTATTTTTCTTTCCTTCATGGACCCCAACCTCTCTTACAGAGAACGCTGGATAAACACAGTAGCCGAGCGACAGCTTATGATACCCGGCGTTAAAGACGCACTCCGCTTCCTGAACAGGATGTATAACGCCGAGTTAATCGATCCTGACTTTCCCCTTTACAACGATGATACGACACCCAGCAATCTTATGAAGAGAGGCATCGTCGGAGCCTTCCAGCACAACTGGGACCAACCCTACCGCCAGAATCTGGAAATCCAAACCGGACTTGAAAAAAACGTTCCCGGCGCAAAGTACATCCCCATAGACCCCTTCACGAACTCCGCCGGGCTTACACCCAAGCGCGGTTCGCCAGCAGCGGGAGGCCTCATCCTCTTTGTACCCAAAAGCTCCAAGAATCCCGAAGCGGCTTTACGTTACGCCAACTGGCTCTGCCGTTATGACAACTACCATTTTCTTCAGTTCGGTAATGAGGGAGTAAACCATGAGATCGTGGACGGTATCCCCAAGCCTTTACCGGTAACATCAGGACCCTGGGTTCAGAATTCCGGCATCAATGTAGACTACACCATGAGCATTAACGGCTATGTGATGAATACCCCCGAAGAAGTCGCGCAGGTGCTGGCCTCCAGTTATGTTGGTATTCCCGTCGAGGATGTTACCGAGGCGTATGTCATATCATCCCTCAACGCGGAGCCTGGGCCTTATGTGCCGGCGACCATTACTTCTCTCGCGCCGGTACGGCAGGTACTGGTTGATAAAGAAAAAAATCTCTCTGTCAACCTTATCCGCGCTAAACCCGGAGAGTTTGACCGCGTGTGGGACGATGGCCTACGGGACTGGCTTAGTTCAGGCGCCCAGACGGTTATTGACGAGCAGCGGGTAAAGTACCGCTAACAAGTCTAGCCTTACACCCGATGGGGTGTAAGGCTAGATTGTCCGTGTCCGCCTCTTGTCTACTCGCTGTCTGCCCGATATGCTTTTTCTCAAATGAACAGTTCCCCGCGCTTGTCTCTGGCCCTCCGTTCTGTGTCTTTACTTGTGATCCTTTATCAGTTCAGACTGCTTGCCGGAGAATTGTCCGACACGCCGGTCTTTGCCGTGAGCCTTGCCTGCGCGTTTCTGTCATCGTACATCCTTGCCATAAAACAAGTCCGGCGTTTTCAGGCGCTCTGTATCCTTGCCCTGGTTCCCGGTCTAGCACGTTTCTTTATTGCGGTTCCTCGCGTCTTCGTACCCGGAATCGCGGTTACGCTTGATTCGCTCCTGCTTCACCTTGACCGGAATAACTTTGTATCGCTCCTGCCGTTTTACTGGGCTGCGTTCTCCACCTACTTCGCGGTGAGGTCGCGTTCCTTTCTCCGCGCTGATATTGTGGCCGCCGACGCGCTGCTTATCGCTCTGTTCAGTATTGCCAATACTGCGGACATCGGCGCGTACCGTTGGCCCGCGCTTATGATCGCCCTGTTTATTGGGGTGATCTTGCTCCAGTTGCTCGCCTTCGTCCTCTCACTGCCGCCGGAGACGCGGCTGCGCGGGCGCGAGGCAGTGGGCGCGGGCGTAACCCTGCTGGCGCTGGTACTTATAGGCGGCGTGCTGTTTCTCGGCCCGTCGCAGGAACAGGCTCTGGATAAAGGGGGCGGACTGCTGGAACCAAAACTCTTTGACTTCGACTTCTCACAGGTACTCAAGCTGGCGCCTGAAATCAGCATGGACGATGATCTGGTACTCATCATCAAAAAGGATAGCGATGATAAGCATAACCTGACCCGCCGCTATGTGCTTTCAAGTTACAACGGGAAACAGAGCTTTTCCCGAACTGAGGCTGATGAGCAGGCTCACCCTCAGCGGCTTCCCCGGCGAACAACGCGGGTAGACGCCGAAAAAGGCAAAGCGGTTCGTGTAACACATCAGGAATACTACATCGTGAACTTCGACACTGCGGCCTTCATCGGCATGAACGCGCCGGCGCTCATTACGCCCTTTGAAACTTGGGACGCTTCTTCGTTCAGTTCAGCCTACGCGGTACAGAGCAACACAAGCGTAGCTCAGCCCGCTGACCTGATTGATGCCGTGCAAGGCGCGTTAAGCGCGGAAGCCTTTGGTATGAGCGCGGAAGACTACGCTGTCTATACCGCATACGGCAATGATGAACGAATCGCCGCGCTAGCGCGGGAACTGGCCGGTGATAGGCAGAACTACTGGCAAAAGATTCAGATTGTGTTTGAGTACCTCAAGTATGGGGATTACCGCTACAGCCTCAAGCCGGGCATCGCCCCAGACGCGGATCAGCTTGGCTTCTTCCTGTTTCAGTCAAAAAAAGGGTATTGTTCCTACTACGCTTCCGCGTTTACCCTGCTTCTGCGCTCCCTGGGGATTCCTGCCCGGCTCGCGGCTGGCTTTCTTATTGACCTGAACTCTGGCGTCTTTGATTACTATCCAATACGCACTAATATGGCACACGCTTGGGTTGAGGTGTACTTCCCTGGGTATGGCTGGATTGAGTATGACCCCACGACTAATAGGCTGGCCGAAGGTGAAGAATTCGGCTTTCCTTCTGACATATCGTCGGAACTGGAACGGCTTTTGAAGGAGATTCTGGATAACCGCGACCGGCTTGCGCTGAAAGAAGGCGCGGAGGAGGATGAAGGGAACCGTTTGCTTTCAGAACTGGGGGAACGTACCCTTCACGCGCTCAAGCGATACTGGCCGGTTTTGCTTACATCCGCGCTGAGCCTTGTGTTTGCGTTCATGCGCGGCGCGTATTGGTTTGCCGCGTGGTTTTTATCACCTCACCACCCGCGTAAACGGGCGGCCTGGCTCTGGGCGCACAGCAAACAGCGGCTCCGGCTTGCCGCGTATAAAAAACCAATGCGCATTGCCGAACCTGAATGGGCGCGGAACATGGACCAGCATATCGCGCACGTCTATTCCCTTTATCAACATGCCGCTGCTGCTCGCTACGCTCCGTTCTACAACGCCGATGATTACGCGGCCATGGAAGCGGACTACACGCTTTTCGCGCAGGACTACGCCCGCCGCGTCTCACGCGGCAGACGCGCCCTGAGCGTGCTCTGTCCGCCGCTGGCGCTCGTGCTCAGAAACAAAAACGCGGGCAAGGCTCTGGCGCTCCTTGTCCTGTTTACCGTGCTTTCCGGCGATATGACGCGGGCGCAGAACATGGACAGCGAACCCGCTGACGCGCTCTATCAAAGCGCGGTTCAAGCCCAGCGTGCCGAACTCTGGGAACGCGCCATCGCGCTTTACGAGGAGGGCGAGCGCCTGTATCCAATTGATCCGCGCTTCTCCCGATCTCTGGGTAACCTCTACTATAATCGCCGCTTGTATGGCCTTGCCTGGGAACAGTACCTAAAGGTTGAGGAGCTTCTGCCCCTTGACGTTAGTCTGCTCTACCGTATGTCCCGAACTGCCGCTTATCTCAATGATGACGCGGTTTCAGCCCAGTACCTTGAGCGTCTGCTCGATATTTCCCCTAATAACCGCGACGCCATTGGGAACTTGGGCTGGATATACTACAAGCTGCACCGGCTTGAGGAAGGCGAGCGTCTGATGCGAGACGCGCTGAAACGTTTTGGCCCTGACTCAGACTTTTCCATGACACTTGGAACCCTGTACTCCGAGATGTTCCGCTATGAGGACGCGAAACAGAGTTATCTTGACGCCATAGACTCGGCTGAAGCTATCGACGACTGGCTCTTTCTTTCAGTGGCGTACTATAACCTTTCGATTCTGGAAACGCGCTTCTACCAGTTTGACTTGGCCTTTGACGCGAGCAGCATCTCGCTTGCGGCGCAGAACCGCGCTTCCGGGCGGCTTTCACGCGGCGAACTTTTCCAGCGGCGGCTTGAGTTTGCGCTGGTTTTTGGCGAGTATCAGGAAGCGTATGAGCTTGATACCTCCCCGCTTTCCAAGATTAATCTCGCTCAATCCTACCAGATCGCGGGACAACTTGAGGAAGCGCGGCTCTATGCGGAAAACTGCCTGCGTGTCAGTGACCTTTCGTGGATGCTTAACTATGGCACTGACCCGATCCGTTATAAGCGCGACATTTACAAGATTCTTTACAAGACCTATGAGGGTCTTGAGAAAGCCGAATCATTTAAGCACAGCGGTTTCGAGGGTCTATTCCGCAAGCTGGCGTATTGGTTTAAGGCCGAAGAGAACAAACACCTTTTCAGGAAATACAGCCTGCTTTCAGCCAATGCCTATAGTCTCTATTCAGACGGCGAACTGAATCCCGACACGCTTTGCCTGTACAGCGATGCGTTTGAGGACTATCCCAGACGCGCTCTTACCTATGTACAAGAGGCGCGTTCCCTTGAAACGCCGCTTATACCGGACGCCGCTCCCAGCTATGACTTTGAGATAGGCCGGCTTCTACAGGATAAACAGCGTATCGCTGACAGCATCGCCGCTTTGGACCCGATCTGGGAACGCGACATCATCGCCAGCGCCTACACCGAACTTGCGAAGCTACCCGGTTCGCGCAGCTCACGCAACGACGCTGTTGAGCGCCTTTTTGCCCTGAACCCTGGCGCACTCCGTCAGGCCGGTCTCAGCCTGCCTGTGTCCCTCGTTATTGACAGCGTTGATACCCGCGCCCCGCGCTCCCTGCAAAACGCCCTGAAAACCGCCGGCCTTGTACCAGCAAGGAGCGCCCGTTTCCGTCTCACACTCACTATCAACCCTGGTTCCATTGACTGCGTTCTGTACGACGGCAATCGCGGCACAGCTCTTCTCAACCGCTCCTTCCCCATCGCTTCTCTGTCCAGCAAGGACTTAAGCGCCTTTGCCCAAACCCTCGCTGAACACGTCTTCACCCCGCGCTAGTCGTCATAAGAGTATCTGGCGTCATCTTAGGCGGACGAGTGTCTGGCACCTTTCCATGCGACGGGCTTTTTAGCCAATTCAATTGGCTTTTTAGCTAATTGAAATAGCTTTTTTCCCCCTGCGATGGGCTTTTCACGTCTCTGGCACCGCCCGCTTCGTCTCTGACACCACCCGCTTCACGTCTCTGGCACCACCCGCTTACGTCTCTGGCACCACCCGCTTAGAACTGCGCGATGTTTGAGACAAGGCTTGAATTCATGCTCCCCGCTTTGCTATCATACGTGTATGGCTCAAGAACTTAATGACACGGAGACCGTGTCTCCAAAAGAAACCGGCGATGATGAGATCAGTCTCATCGACCTCTTCGCGGTACTCTGGCATCGCAAAACCATGATTATCGCCATTACCCTTATCGCGGCGGTTGGCGTGGTGATTTTTGCGATTCTTTCTATAGTGCTGCCGCCTGATATTTCCCCGCTGCCCAATGAGTATACCCCGCAGGCGCTCATGCTCATCAACGACACAAGTTCTTCAGGCGGGATGTCCGCAATGATCAATGCGTCGGGACTTGGAGGACTTGCTAACCTCGCGGGCGTGGGCAGTACCGGTTCTACAGTCAGCGGGCTTGCCATCTATATGCTGGGAACCAATAGCTTTCTCGACCACGTAGTTGATACGTTTGATATGCTCACGCGGTATAAGATTGTCGTTGAAGGAAAGGAGCCTCCGAAATCTCCCCGCGCCAATAGCCGCAAGATACTCAAGAAAAAGCTCATTGGCGAAGCCGATGAGAAAAGCGGTGTCTTCATCATCAGTTTCACTGATACCGACCCTGAGTTCGCCCAAACTGTGGTGAACTACTGCATGAATAAACTTGACCAAAGCTTTATCGAAATGGGTGTTGATAAGAGTCAGCTTGAGAAAGAAAATCTTGAAATAAACATTGAGAACACCTTTCAGCAGATACAAAGCTATGAGCGGCAAAGTCAAGAACTGGCCTTCTCTGTGAGAGATGATGGTACGGGGATTATTCCGGCGATAACAATGGAGCTGAATCGTATTGAGATGGAGTTAGGCATCCAGAGACAGGTGTACAGCCAACTGCGGGTACAGTACGAAATGCTCAAGGTGAGCATGGCGAGCGAAACGCCTATTTTTCAAGTTGTTGAGCTTGCTGAAGTGCCAGACCTGAAATCCGGGCCAAGCCGTGGTATAATCTGTGTTATCGTTACTTTGGCGGCGGGCTTCCTCGCGGTATTCCTCGCCTTTGTGATGAACGCCATTGCTAATATCAAAAAAGACCCAGAGGCAATGGCAAAACTTCGCGGTGTTCGTTGAACGTGCCATTGGCACAACCGAAAAAATTAACTAAGGAATGTTTGTGATGAAACGTATAGCTGCTTGTTTCTTGCTGACAATGCTGGCTTGGAGTATAACACTGCTTGGCGCGCAGGAAGGAGGAGAAGGCTCGGCGAGTGGGGTTATAGAGGTCGAGGAAGGGCTGCTTATCAGTAACCTGTCTCCAAGCGCCCAGCTTGCCCTGTCATCGCCCGACTACATGGTTACCGCAGGCGATATCTATACACTGACCTATTTCGCCAGTACTACCCCTGTGGAGTACAGCATTACGGTGGACAGCACTTACCGAATACGGGTCTCAAACCTAGGCGTGATTGACGGCGCTGGTAAAACTTTTAACCAGCTCAAAGCGCAAGTTGAAACTATTGTCCTGAACAACTATCCCTTGGGCGCGGCCCAGCTTGTCCTTCGCCAACCGGCAGTGTTCAAGATATACATCAAGGGGGAAGTGCGGACAACGCGGGAGATGCAGGTCTGGGCATTGTCGCGGCTTTCCTCAGTGCTTGGGGGTAATTTGACCTCGTACTCCTCAACGAGAAACATACAGGTTCGCTCGACTAATGGGCAGGTGCGTACCTACGATCTGTTCATGGCCAACCGCGCCGGCGATCTCAGTCAGGACCCCTTTGTACGTCCCGACGACGTTATCACGGTAAACCGTATTGACCGCAAGGTTACGATAAACGGTGCGGTGGAGCGTCCTGGAACCTACGAACTCCTGCGGGGAGAAAACCTCAAGCAGTTGATAGAGGTATATGGTTATGGACTTACCGAACTTGCGGACATCACGAGAATCGATATGGTACGCTATATCAATAGCCAATCAGGGTCTGGGGATAGAACCTTGTTATCCAACAGGGACTTTCTGAATAACTATCCCTTGGAACACCTTGATGTGATTACGATTCGCTTGATAACGGCGGAACGTCCGGTTGTTACTCAGGAACGCTATGAGCGTGAGATCAGTATTAGTGGCGCGGTACGGCGGCCCGGTACTTATCAGTTACGCCCAGACGAGAACCTGAAAAACTTAGTAGAAATATATGGCGATGGGCTAACTCTCCTTGCGGACACCGCGAGAATTGAGCTGACTCGCTATACCAGCCGCATTGAGCTTACCGGTGATAGAATCAGCCTGGACGAGTCTGATATAGTAAATGATTTTCTTCTGGAACATCTGGACAGTGTTGTTATTCCCAGTATAACCGCATTTCGTCCGAGCTTCTTTGTGGAAGGCGCGGTCAATGTCAGTGAGACAGCACTTGCGACTTCCAACCACCTGACGATAGATTTTATCATTGGCGATACTTATGGCGCTTTGCTTCGCCGAAGCGAAAGCTGGTTTTCAGCGGTGTCAGACACGCAGAACGCCTATATTCTCCGGGATGGCGTGCGGATTCCGTTAAACATAAACCCGCTGCTCTATGACCCCAACTATCGAAATGATACCGAGATTAGAGAGAACGACACGCTTGTCGTTCCTTTTAGGCAATACTTTGTTTCCGTAGCCGGCGCGGTGTATACCCCCGGACGTTATCCGTATATCCCTGATCGTGATTGGGATTATTACATAGGTCTGGCCGGCGGCTTCACGACAAATAACTTCGCCAATGCAGTCACCATTACCGACATGAGTGGGAAGACAATGAAAAAGAGCGACCCCGTTACGCCTGAAACCACGATAACCGCCCAATCAAATGATTTCTTGTATCATTTTAACCGAATAGCGCCTGCTGTTACGACTGCGATGTCGATATTTCTCACGCTGATGGCGCTTGGTATATTTAACTAGGAGCATCAACATTCGTACCTTTATCTACGCGCTTGCGACGTTTACCCTTGTCGTCCTTATAATACCTTTAATTATACGCCTGTGTAACAAGAATCACTGGTATGACAAGATAAACAGCCGGAAGATACATACCGGCGACATACCCCGTCTGGGCGGCGTGGGGTTTACGCTTTGCTTCCTGCTGGTCGGGTCGGTGTATCTTTTAAGAGCGCATCCTGAGTTTTTCATCAGGACCGTGCCGATCTTTATTTCCGCAATCATCGTGTTTGTTATGGGCGTGGTTGACGACTTCCGCGACCTGCGGGCGCGTACCAAGCTGATTGGGCAGTGTGTCGCCAGCCTTATTCCAGTGCTGTTTGGGTTCCAGTTCACCCAGTTTGGCCCCATCCATCTAGGTTTTGCGGGCAAGATCATCACCTTTATCTGGTTTGTGGGTCTGACGAATGCGCTCAACCTCATCGACGGGATTGACGCGCTGTGCGGCTCGATTTCACTGAGCATACTGCTTACCCTGGGAGCGGTACTCCAGTTGCGGGGTAACTCTGATTACACGGCGCTTTTGTTTATTCTTTCTGCCGCTGTGCTTGGATTTCTGGTATACAACAAACCAAAGGCGAAGATTTTCATGGGGGATGGAGGAAGTCAGTTTCTGGGTTTTATGATTGCGGCGTTTCCACTATTCAAGAACGCGCCTGAGCTTGACTACAATATGTTTCCAATGATAGTGGTGCTTGTGTCGATTCCGATTCTGGATACCTTTGCGGCGATATGGCGGCGGACGCGGGAGGGACGTTCCTTTTTTTCGCCGGACAAGATGCACCTGCACCATAAGTTACTGAATATGGGTTATACATCGCTGAGTATTCTGGGTCTTCTGGTAGTGATTCAGGTAGGTTTGTGTGTGCTTTCGCTTATTGTGATGCTGTGGATTGATGGTTTACGCGGTTCTCTGGTGTTGTTTGTAGCTCTTCTCGCCATGATTATCTTTTTTTCAATCATTCACTACACATCCCACGCCATTAAGCGCCTGAAGAAGGAGGTGTAACGCCATGAGTAATGGCATAATGGTGTCAGACACATCGGGCGCTGGCTGCCGGTGTATAAGCATATTTCTATTATTGATGATGTTTATGTGCGGCGCGGCGCGGCTTGACGCGCAGATAGATACTTCCAAAACAGATACACAGAAAGCAGATACGCAGAAAACAGACGCCAACAAAGATGAAGCGGTTGAAAAGACGCTCTCCACAGCTTTGGTACCAAGCGCCCAACTAGCCGTATCAACGCCTGACTATCTGGTTACCCCAGGCGATATCTATACGCTTGCCTATTTTGTTGGTAGTAGCGCTGTTGAGTATAGCATAATGGTAGACAGTTCTTATCGGATACGTGTCGCAAACCTCGGCATGGTTGAAGCTGCTGGTAAAACTTTTAACCAGCTCAAAACCCAGGTAGAAACTATTGTTTCAACCAACTATCCGTTGGGGAGCGTTCAGTTTGTTCTCCGGCAGCCGGCGGTGTTCAAGGTATACATCAGGGGAGAAGTGCGGGCGCCGCGTGAGATGCAGGCTTGGGCATTATTGCGGCTCTCCACAGTGCTGGAAGAAGATAATTTGACCCCGTATTCGTCAATCAGAAACGTGCAGATACGTTCAAGTAATGGGCAAGTACGCAGCTACGATCTGTTTCAGGCGACTCGCGCCGGTGATCTCAGCCAGAACCCGTTTGTACGTCCCGACGACACTATCACGGTGAACCGTTTTGAGCGTAGCGTTACGATAAAAGGCGCGGTGGAGCGTCCCGGAACGTACCAAATTCTGCGGGGAGAGAATCTCCGCGAGCTTATTATCCGGTATGGCAATGGCTTTGCGCCAACAGCCGACCCCAGCAGAATGGAGCTGGAGCGTTATATAAACCGGAACTCGCTTGCCGGGGATAAGATAACGCTCAATGAACAAGACATTACCGACAACTTTGCCCTTGAGAACTATGACGTACTGAGTGTTCCAAGCATAATAAACCTGCGGCCAGTGCTTTTTGTGGAAGGGGCGGTACAGCCGCTTGAATCGGATTCAACGGATACGGTAGAAGACTTGCGGGCATCTAATCGGCTCATTGTGGTTTTTAACCAAGGTGAAACCTATGGGGCGCTGGTTCGCCGGAGCACCGGATGGTTTTCAGCAGTGTCAGACACGCAGAGCGCCTATATTGTTCGGGGGAACACGCATATTCCGATAAACCTGAATCCGCTACTCTATGACGCTGGCTACCGGATCGACATTGAGGTCGAGGAGAACGACACGCTCATTGTTCCTTTCAGGCAATACTTTGTTTCCGTGGCCGGCGCGGTGTATACCCCCGGACGTTATCCGTATATTCCTGATCGTGATTGGGAGTATTACATTGGTCTGGCGGGCGGCTTTACGGAAAACAATGCTGACGACACGATTACGATTATAGACATGAATGGGAAGAAGATGAGCAAGGGTGATCCCATAGCGCCGGAAACCACCATAACAGCCAAATCGAACAGCTTTCTGTATGGCTTTAATCGAGTTGCGCCAGTTGTTACGACCATACTGTCGATTATCTCGACGACGCTTGTACTGATGACCTCGTTAGGGGTGTTTAACTAGAAAGCCTGTTGTGAAAAGGCGTGTGGATCGTAAAGAAAGATTAAGGAGTATTTGTATTAGTATCAATAAAAAAGACCTCGTTATCAATGTATTAGTTCGGATTCCCGCGCTTTTTATCACAGTAGCCAGTATCTATCTTTCATCTTTGCCCTATATTCCAGCGTTATCTGGTATACGGATTTCAGACAAGCTGGTACATCTGGTTTGTTTTGCGGGACTTGCCGGGAGTTGGACACTTTGGTTTCCGTTGAATAGTTGGAAGAAACATTCCGTGCGTAACCTATTGATCTGCGTCATAGGTGTTGCCCTATACGGCGTTCTTGACGAGTGGCATCAGTCTTTTACGCCGCATCGGGAGGTATCGGCGTACGACTGGCTGGCCGATGTAGGCGGCGCGATACTGGGCAGTGTAAGCGGCTGTTTCCTGATGAGGCTGCTGGTAAAGAAACGTATCTGACCCCTCTGCGTACACTGTGTGTAAACCCCAAACTCCCGTCCTCACCCGCCCACTCCAACCTAGAGTGGTCGCCCACTCCAACCTAGAGTGGTCGCCCACTCCAACCTAGAGTGGTCGCCCACTCCAACCTAGAGTGGTCGCCCACTCCAGCCCATAGTGGTCAACCACTCCAGCCCATAGTGGTCAACCACTCCAGCCCATAGTGGTCAACCACTCCAGCCCAGAGTGGTCAACCACTCCAGCCCATAGTGGTCAACCACTCCAGCCCATAGTGGTCAACCACTCCAGCCCATAGTGGTCAACCACTCCAGCCCATAGTGGTTGCCCACTCCAACCTAGAGTGGTTGCCCACTCCAACCTAGAGTGGTTGCCCACTCCAACCTAGAGTGGTTGCCCACTCCAACCTAGAGTGGTTGCCCACTCCAACCTAGAGT
>JAISAE010000064.1 GCA_031266875.1 Treponema sp. | reverse complement strand
GATGAAGGCAACCGACAAGCGGATTAGCGAACTAGGCCACCGGTTCGGCGATATGGTTGAACACATGATAGTCCCTAACCTCGTGGAGCGATTCCGGGAACTTGACTTCGAATTTACCAGAACGCATAGAGACACCGAAATAGTGGATCGTGAACACGATATTGTCCTGGAAGTTGACGCCTTCCTTGAGAACGGCCAGAAGGTGATGATTGTCGAGATTAAGTCCAAGCCCAACACGCGGGACATTGACGACCACAGTGAGCGCATGGAAAAACTGCGCAAGTACGCGAACCTGCATGGCGATACACGTACATACCTGGGAGCCGTTGCCGGAGTAGTTTTTAATGAAGGCGAAAAGACGTATGCGTTGAAGAACGGCTTTTATGTGATCGAGCCGTCCGGCGATACGTTTAGCATTACCGAGCCGAAAGGCGCGTATCACCCGCGTGAATGGTAATTGTTTTATACAGAGGCTGTTCCATAACATGGAGGCATACGACCCTCAGGCAGAGCCTTACCCTTTTATTTTGGATACTCATGTGCGTCATGCCGGTACACCTTTTACGCATAGGCGAGAACTTCTAAAGAGGTGGGAGCTTTACGGCGCTATTGGTGAGGTATATAATAGCAACATTGCTCAGGGTACAAAGAAAACAAGTCCTGAGTATGGGAGGCATAGATGCGTTTAAGCAATCTTGAATTGCGGCATAAGGAGCAATGGGAAAAGGCCGGTATAGAACTGCCGGCTTTTGATCGGGAGGCCATGATTACGGCGACTCAGGAAGCGCCTGAATGGGTACATTTCGGCGCGGGGAACATTTTCAGGGCGTTCCCTGCCGCGCTCCAGCAGAAGCTGCTGGATGCGGGGCTGTCGAAAACCGGCATCATCGTGGCTGAAGGCTATGACGGCGAGATTATCGACAAGGCGTACCGGCCTTTTGATAACCTCTGTATCGCGGTAACGCTCAAGGCAAATGGCAGTATCCAGAAGAAGGTAATCGCCAGCCTCGCGGAGTCTCTGCGCGTGGACAGCGACTTTGATCGGCTCAAGGCCGTATTCAAAGCGCCGTCGCTCAAGATGGTGAGTTTTACCATCACGGAAAAGGGGTACAGCCTCAGCGGGCCTGGGGGAAAAACCATGCCGCAGGTGGAGGCTGAATTCGCCGCCGGGCCAGACGCCTGTTTGCGGAATCCCATCGCCACAGTCAGTAGCCTTTGTTACGAGCGCTACAAGGCGGGCAAACTGCCGCTGGCGCTGGTAAGTATGGATAACTGTTCGCACAATGGCGACAAGCTCTTCGCGGCAGTGGACGCCTTCGCCGCTGAATGGACTAAACGTGGTCTAGCTGACCCGGGCTTTGTTGATTATATCCACAACACGGTTTCCTTCCCGTGGAGCATGATTGACAAGATCACGCCGCAGCCTGACGAGACCGTGCGGCAGACCCTCATCAGCGCCGGCGTTGAGGACATGGCCGGAACCCGTACCGCCAAGAACACCTATGTCGCGCCCTTTGTCAACGCTGAGGAAGCCGAGTATCTGGTTATCGAGGACACGTTCCCGGCAGGCCGCCCCTTGCTTGAGAAGGCGGGCGTTTTGTTTACTGACCGCGAGACTGTGGATAAGGTCGAGAAGATGAAGGTCTGCACCTGCCTCAACCCGCTTCATACGGCGCTGGGGGTCTTTGGCTGCTTGCTTGGCTATACCAAGATCAGCGAGGAGATGAAGAACAGCGACCTTGTGCGTCTGGTAGAAATCATTGGTTATAAAGAAGGCTTGCCGGTTGTGGTAGACCCGGGCATACTGTCGCCGCGCACGTTTATTGACGAGGTGCTGCAGGTGCGCATACCTAATCCCTTCATGCCTGACACGCCCCAGCGTATAGTCACCGACACCTCGCAGAAGATACCCATCCGCTTTGGTGAAACCATCAAGGCGTATCTGGCAAGCCCCTCGCTCAAGGTGGGCGAACTCAAGCTCATCCCGCTTGCGCTTGCCGCATGGCTGCGTTACCTGCTTGGCATTGACGACGAAGGCAAGGCCTTCACCGTCAGCCCTGACCCGCTCTACGAAACGCTGTCTCAGTCGCTCTCCGGTCTGAAACTTGGGCAGACCGGCCCCTTCCACGACACGCTCGCGCCTATACTGTCTGATAAGCGCATCTTTGCCGTTGACCTCTACGAGGCCGGACTTGGGCAGACTGTCGAGGCATACTTTGCCGAGCTTATGGCTGGTACAGGCGCGGTTGCCGCCACCTTGAAACGCGCTGTCGCGTAATGACTACACAGGACGCTGGTTTTCTATGGGAAGCCAGCGTCCTATTCAGGAGGATATATGATTAGATTTGGCGGACCGGTGTTTTTAAGCGATGGTAAGAACACAGCGGAGGTGGACCCGGTTCTTCTGGCACGGAAGCATCGGGAAAAAGGCTTTACAGCGGCGTATGTGCCTAAGATTGACATCAACAACAGGGAACTGGTTAAGGCAACAAGGGAGGCTTTTGCAAAAGAGGGCGTCATGCTGGCTGAGGCGGGTTACTGGGAAAACCTCATGGACACTGACGCGGAAACCCGCGCTTCTCACCGTGCGCGGCAGGTGGAGGCGCTGGCTCTGGCGGACGAGCTGGGCGCGGTGTGTTCCCTTAACACTTTTGGTTCTTACTGCCACGGCAGCGGTAACGACTATCATCAGGGCCTGAACTTCAGCGACGAGGCGTTTGAGGCTGCTGTGGAGATGGCCCGCTACTTCATTGATACGGTGAAACCCAAAACCGCCTGCTTCTGCTATGAGGTCTTCGCGTTTGACATAGTTGACAGCCCCGAAAGCATTGAGAAGCTCATCAAGGCAGTAGACCGCACGCAGTTTGGCGCTCACCTTGATCTGGCGAATCTGCTTAACTGCCCCCGCGCCTATTACCGAAGCGGCGACATTGCCAGAGAATGTATCCACCGCTTCGGCGACCGGATCGTGAGCTGCCATGTAAAAGATGTCCGGCTGAAGGAGCCTTCTATGACGGTGGTTCTTGAAGAGGTGGTTATGGGGACAGGCAACATTGACCTCAAAGCCTTCATGCGCCAGATTGAGGGGCTTTCCCGGCCTATTCCTTTCATGCTGGAACACCTCAACACTGAGGCGGAATACGACATTGCCGCAGCCAAAGTCCGCGAAACCGGCGCGGACCTGGGGATCACGCTGTAAATGTGTTCCATGTGTTACCTCTCCATTGAGGCGGCGATTCGTTCTCGTACCAGTTCGCTGACACTCTCTTCCGGTGTTTTGTGGGTTGTTTGGGAAAGGGATAGCAGACATTCGGCGGCGCGGCTGTCAACGTACACCATCGGAATCCGTATGCGGGCTTTTGACAGGTCTACCTTGAGCGGATTATTGATATAATACTCGTCAAGGGCAAACGCTTCTTCTTCGGTCATATATGCCATCTTAACCTCTATCAAGCCTGTTAAGCCGGGCAATTACGTCCTTACGTTACTGGGCGGTTTTCGCCAGGGAAAGTTCCCGGCGTACCAAATCGGCGATAATTTCCGCTGGGGCCTTGTGAACAGCTTCAGCATGAGCGGCAATCGTGCGGCTGGTTTCGGGGTCAAGTTTTACCGGCATACCGTATGTACGGGCAAAATAGCCCGGCTTGTTCAAATCTGGCATCATGGTATTTGTAGTGTAATAATCATCCCAATATTCAGCTTCCTGATCGGTCATATCTTTTAGCACATTATAGAGGATTTCAAGCGGATTGCCATTGCGATCAAACCCAATAAGAAGGTTTTTATCTTCTTCGCCATGTATAACATGGTCAAATACATACTCATCAAAGGCTTTGCGAATATCCGCCTCCAAGATACCGTGTTTGAAGGCGGCAGGCTTGAAGATAAATTCTTCGTCCATAAGTGTGGATTGTACTATCCTTCATGGGGCTAATGTAAGCCGCGACTTCACGGAGACAACCCGCACGTCCACGGCTACAGCCCGATAATCTGGCGCCTCTCTATCCTCTATCTTCATCTGTGTCCATCCGCGTCTTTATCCGCGGTTCACCGCTCTATGGCACTGGGTATCCTCGCCATAGGCGGTGTGTATCTAAGAACCGCTCAGGGACGGCGCTTTTGGAATTCCTCACGCGGATCCACGGACGGACACCGCGACACACTCAGCGCCAGACGCTTTTATGAAATAACTACGCTCCTAATCGCGCTCCAGGGGCCTTTGCCCGCCGCTTGGTCCTTGCCAGAGGACTGGTTTTCCCAGCGCATGGCAACGTACAGGCGCTGACCAATCTCAGAGGCCGCAAAGGTTCGCGCCCACGGCGTCGCGGTGTCAACCTCACTGCGCCAACCATCGTCGGCGGCGGTCTCAGGCGCGGCGGCGTCCAAAGGACGCACCCAAAAACGAACCTCAACGCCGTGATACGAGCCTTTCCCGGAACCCTTGCGCCCCTCGATGTGGTAGGCTATCCGCACCGTGTGGCTCTCAGGGTCAAGGGCGAACTCAAACTCAACGTGGTCTGTAGGCGTGGGCTTGGGCGAGTGCGCGTGGTCAAGCAACTCAAAGCCCATAGCGAGCGCGTCAGCCGCGGTGCGCGGGTTAGCGAGCAGCCCATGCGCAATCAAGTCCCCTACGGCGGCGCGGAGCTTGTCTTTTGCCGTGTTTTTCAGCTCCGTGTCTTGGGGAAGATGCGCCGCCTTGCACTTGGCATAAAGCGGGGTCCATTCCGCGAGCGCCGTCTTGAAAGCGCCCCATGACGCGGCGGGAATATCAGTCCAATCGCCCGCTGTTCCTCCGCCACCCTCAATGCGCGGCGTCGCATAGGTTAATACGCTGTTTGCCAGCGTATCCAACGCTTCCTCTGTTCCCGGAAGCCCTGTTTTCGCAAATTTGTTAGTCATTTTTATCCTCTACATATATTTTATACTATTCTAAACCAACTTTGCTACCCTAAACAACACTTTGTTTGTCCCAAAGACAACTTCATCTGCCTCAGAGAAAAGTTCGTTTGCCTCAAAGACAACTTCATCTGCCTCAGAGAAAACTTTGTTTGTCCCAAAGACAACTTCGCTTGCCTCAAAGAAAACTTCGCTTGAGGCAAACGAGGACGTTGTTTTCGCAAAGGTCCGCTTGGCGGCGGCGTTGGGCGTGTTCATAGTCATGGTTCAATCCTCTTTGCCCCATATCTCGACGACCTCGTAAGCCCCTGAAACGCTCCCGCGCCCGCCGGTGCTGTACGCTACCGAGCTTACCCTTTTGGTATGCCCCGTGAGAGTTCGCTGCTCTTGCCCGCTTCTCGCGCCCCATACCTTGACGGTCTTATCCCCTGACCCTGAGACGCTCCCGCGCCCGCCGGAGCTGTACGCTACCGAGCTTACTCTTTTGGTATGCCCCGTGAGAGTTCGCTGCTCTTGCCCGCTTCTCGCGCCCCATACCTTGCCGGTCTTATCCCCTGACCATGAGACAATCCCACGCCCGCCGGTGCTGTACGCTACCGACTGGGACGTTTTGCGGCAGGACGGGAAAGCCTTGTTCAATGCAGGCGATAAGGGCGTGCTTGCGCGGCTTGGGTTCGCTTGCCGCGAGGCCAGCGAGCAGCGCCCTGACCCGCCGGGCGCCGGAGAGGGTTTCAACGCCGCCATGCTCCGAGACGATTACTTGCAGCGCGTTGAGTGGATTCGTGTTCATCATTCGTTCCCCACAGCTACAGCGCTGGATCGCGGCGGCGATTCTTGCTCGCGGGATGACTGCGGCGGAATGTTACTCCGCACGGACGGCGCCTACTGTCAACCAGTTAAGGGACAGACACCTCTCCAAAACAGTGGTAAACCAGAAAGCATGAAGGGTAACGTGGGGGAAAAACGTGTTTTGACGTAGTGTGGTGGATTGTAGGGTAGCGAGACATAGCACTAGGGACTCAACAAGAATACGCGCCATAACTTCCCAGTTCTGCAACGGTCTAGGAATTTCTTAGCTCATTATATACACCTTGAGCATCAACAGGATTAATAGCTTTGGGAGTTTTAGGAATACTCTAAGACCGCGACTGAATGATGAATTTCTTAAAATAAAATTTGACAGTTCTGAAAATTGTGTGATAGCCTGATCACTGGTGGTAACTCACACCACCGAATACATATTAACTTTTGGGGGAAACCAATGAAAGTAACAAAACGGATGGCGACAGTGGCATTGGCGCTACTGGTTGCAGCAGGCAGCGTGTTTGGCGCAGGTGAACAGGGCGCAAGTACAGGAACCACAGGCGGCGGGGCAAGTACCGCGGCTCCCGGAACCTTACCCCGTAGAGAAACCCTCTACTTTAACGGCATTCTCTGGGATCAGGTGAACCACTGGAGTCCCTATAGCGTAAGCGATAGGACATTTGGCATCACCGCTTTCAATCAGCTGGCTCGGCAGCCGATTTTTGAAACCCTGTTCGTCTACAATCTGTTGGACGGCAAGCTGTATCCCCAGCTTGGCGAAACCTACACGTGGAACGGTCAGGCACTGACCATCACGCTGAACAGGAACGTGAAGTTCTGGAACGGAAACGCCATGACCGCCAAGGACGTGGTCAATTCCTACCAGCTTCAGAAGACCTACGCCACCGCTGGCACGAGTTATTGGTCGTACATCGACAGCGTTACTGCGCGGGATGATTACACGGTAGTGATACAGGCTAAGGCGTCAAACTTCAATCCAAAGCAGATTGAAGCGTCGATCAGTGGTCTGTACATCACTGAGAAGGCTTCTATGGACCAAGTCGTTGCTAGAATAGGAAATAGCCCCACCGCTTTGGGTCAATGGACCAATATAGGGGGGGGGTGGACAGGTCGAAGCACCGGGAACAGGACCCTATAGACCCTATATCTGGGACGAAACCAAGGCTGTTATCCAGCGGGTTGATACCTACTGGGGACAGATTGCATCCAAGTATGGCAAGCTGCCTGCGCCGAAGTACATTGCGCACAGTATCTACAAGGATAACGCGACAGGCGACGCCGCGTTCCGCGCTGGTGAGGTGGACATCTCCCAGCAGTTTATCTCCAGCGTGTGGACCATGTTCCCGCAAAACATTTCGACGTATCTGCCGCAAGCGCCCTACTACTTCCCCGGCACGATCCCGATGCTGGTGTACAATTCCAAGAAACCAGGTCTTGATGATTCGGCGGTTCGTAGAGCTATTGCTATGTCTCTTGATTACAACACCATCGGAACCAACGCTATGAGCGGCTATACGGCTCCGCTGGTTGCCTCGCTCATGCTGCCTGCGCCGTCAGAGCAAGCCCTCATTGACGCCGACGCGCTTAAACAGTATCAGTGGAGCGGCAATGTTACCGAAGCCACTGCTGCCGCGAACAAACTGCTTGACGACGCTGGTTGGGTCAGAGGCGCGGACGGTGTACGCGCCAAAGGCGGCGTGCGGCTTTCTTTCCAGGTCGAATGTCCCCAGGGATGGTCGGACTGGAACGCTACGCTCGAAGTAGTCGCGCAAGCCGGTAAGAACATCGGCATAGACATCAAGACCTATTTCCCGATTTCCACTGTGTGGACCCAGGATTACCAGAACGGCACCTTTGACATGATCATGTACTCCTATGGCAGCGCGGGCATTGCTTCCCCGTGGAGCCGCGCACATGCGGCAATGGGTAACTCAGACCTTCCGCCGGAAGGAACCCCCAACACCATCCAAAACTGGGGACGCTGGATTAACGCGGAAGCCAACGACCTTATCGTTAAGATCGCGTCTGAAACCAATGCGGCCACCCTCAAACAGCTCTGGACGCGGTTAAACATCATCTATCTTCAGGAAATGCCTTGCGCGGGCCTTATGTACCGTCCCGCTCTCTTCCACACCGTGAATGAATCAGTATGGACAGGCTTCCCCAAGATGAACGATGGAACAAACGTTCCGCCGACACTCTGCATCGACGGCTATGGCATCAAGGGGCTTTACAACCTTAGAGCAAAGTAAGCGTTACGAGACAAAGGGCGGTGTGTCCGCCCTTTGTTTGTTTGTATGGGCGCTCTCCGGCGCACTTCGGCGCCGGTCTATGTTCACGGGCGCATGATAAGCTGACTAAAAAAGAGGAGACGTATGAATGGTTATTGGAAATACCTGAGGAAAAAGTTCCTCTGGTACCTCGTTACTCTGTTTGTGGCGGTCTTGCTGAACTTTATGCTGCCACGGCTCATACCCGGAAACCCTGTGGCAACGCTGGTTGCCAATGCTACGACCGGTCTAACCGACGCGCAGGCTATCAAGCAGATATACGATTCTTATATGGTCGAGTTCGGGCTTGATAAGTCTGGGTTCGAGCAATTCTTCATTTACCTTGGCAAGCTGTTTCAGGGGGACATGGGGCTTTCCTTCAGTGAATACCCGCGTTCTGTCTCGGACATCATCGGTACAGCGGTTCCCTGGACCCTACGGCTCCAAATACCAGCAATCATAGTCGGGTGGTTCCTCGGCAACTCCCTGGGCGCGCTCGCCGCGTACCGGAAGGGCATTTTCGACAAGGTGCTGTTTCCTGTGTTCCTCTTTATCGCGGCGATTCCCTCATTCGGCCTCGCTATGGTACTGGTACACTTTCTGGCGAATCAGCTTCACTGGTTCCCAGGGCGTCTGGGGTACGCCTTCGATATGCTCATTGACTGGTCGAGTCCCGCGTTCTGGGCGTCGGTGTTTAATCATTACCGTCTCCCCTTCCTTACGATGGTATTGGTTGCCATTGGCGGGCAGTCTCTGGGTATGCGCGAAATGTCCATCTACGAACTCAACGCTGACTATGTGAAGTACAGCCGGCTCATGGGCATTAAGGACTCAAAGATCGTGTGGTACGTGTTCCGCAACGCCGTGCTTCCGCAGATAACCGGCCTTGCGCTGTCGCTTGGAACCATGATAGGCGGCAATCTCATCGCTGAAATCATATTCAGCTATCCGGGTATAGGTACGACGATGTTGCGCGCCATTACAACGCAGGACTTTCCCCTCATTTCTGGCTGTACCCTCATCGTTACCCTCACCGTACTCATCGCAAATTTTCTTGTGGATATACTCTGCGGCGTGATTGACCCGCGGATCAGGCTTACCCAACAGGAGGAAGAATAAATGGGGCATTTGTTAAAAACGGCTTTTAAGTCAGGCAAATTCAGATTCGGCTTTATCACGATAAGCTGCATACTGCTTCTCGTGATATTTTTCCCTCTTTTTAACCATACCGACCCGCTGGCTATGGACGGCGGTATGTTTGAAAAGCCCAACATTGGTGAATACTTGAGTGGAAACAAGCAGGCGTCGGATCAACCCGCCGCTGATAGCGTTATGGCCGATGACATCATGGCGCAGTTCGGCTTGAGCAGTGTCCAGAAGGCTGCCTCAAACAAGCTGTACATACTGGGAACCGATAACTTCGGACGCGACACACTGGTGGAACTGGTCGCCGGCACGCGCACCTCCCTGCTCATCGGGATACTCGCCGGTACTATCGCCACGCTGATAGGCCTGACCGTCGGACTGGTTGCCGGTTATACAGGCGGCCTAGTGGATAACATACTTTCCACTATTACCAACATCTTCATCGTGATTCCCTCCTTTGTCATACTCGTGCTTATCTCCGTAAGCGTAAGTTCCCGCAACTTTGTTACAACAGCCTTTGTCATTGGCATCACGGCGTGGCCGTGGACCGCACGTTCTGTGCGGGCGCAGACCACATCGCTGCGGAACCGCGATCACGTAAACCTCTCCAAACTTTCCGGCCACAGTATGCCGCGCATCATTGTGCAGGATATACTGCCCTACGTGGCGTCCTATGTGATGATGGCGTTCATACTCCAGTGCGCTTCAGGCATACTGACAGAGGCCTCGCTCTCGATGCTGGGTCTAGGCCCCCAGAACGTGGCAAGTCTCGGCCTTATGATGAACTGGGCAAGCACATTCAGCGCACTGCCTGTTGGCGCGTGGTGGGCATTCATCCCCGTAATCGTCATGATCGCGCTTGTTACCTTCTCGCTGAATCTTATGAACTCCGGGCTTGATCAGATATTCAACCCGCAGATAAGGAGTTAGCATGGCAAAGCCTATGCTTGAGGTAAAAAACCTCACGACATACTACAAAACCAGAATGGACGAAGAGGTCTACTCAGTAGACAATGTTTCGTTCACGCTGGAAGATGGCGGCTCAATCGGCATTGCGGGTGAGTCCGGCTGCGGCAAGAGTACCCTCGCCATGAGCGTTATGGGTTACTACTTCCCGCCGCTCTTCTACAAGTCTGGCACTATCATCATCGACGGTCGAGAAATCACCGGCCTGCCGCCGGACACGGTACGCAGCACCATCTTAGGCACTGAGATCGCCTATATCCCCCAGGCGGCCATGAACGCGCTGAACCCCACACGCAAGATCATCGTCTTTATCGAAGACGTGATGCACGCGCACGGCAGTACGCTTTCCAAAAAGGAAATCTACGAACTTGCCCGTGAACGCTTCGGCATCCTGAACCTTCCTGAAAAAGTGCTGAATCAGTACGCGGTGGAACTTTCCGGCGGCATGAAACAGCGCACGGTTATCGCAATCTCGACGATACTCAGCCCCAAGGTACTCATTGCCGACGAGCCTTCCTCTGCTCTGGACGTTTCTTCCCAGAAAATCGTTATTAAGCTGCTGCGCGATCTTATGGAAAAGGGCTTTGTGCGCGCTATGCTTTTCATTACCCACGAGCTGCCGCTGCTGTACAACGTTACAAAGGACATCATGGTGATGTACGCAGGTGAAATCGTGGAACGGGGAACCGCCAAGCAGATGGTCTTTGACCCGATCATGCCGTATGCGCGGGGACTTATGAGTTCGATCATAGTGCCGGAAGAGGGAACACGCGGCCATGTTCTGCAAGCCATACCCGGCACGCCGCCCAACCTGAAAAAGCGGCCAGAGGGGTGCAGGTTCGCGGAGCGCTGCCAGTATCGCAATTACTGCAATGGCAAGAGTGTTGAACAGAATGTAGAAGGCAAGAGGTTCTTCCGCTGCTATATTAAAGAAGCAGCGCTACGGGAACTGTATGCCAAACACGAGGAGGTTGCCGCATCATGAGCAAGAAACCCATAGGAAAATCCTTTATCAGCGGAAAGGGTATTACCCGCGAATTCGGCTACGGCGATAACAAAATACTCGCGGTAAATAACGTGGACTTTGACTTTCATCGCGGTGAGATTATCTCCGTTGTCGGTGAGTCGGGCAGCGGCAAAACCACGCTCGCCAAGATGATACTGGGGCTGCTCGGCGTCAGTCGCGGTCAAATCTTCTTCCAGGGCAAACCCCGCGACATTTCCACGCAAGCCAAGCGCCGGGAGTATTGGCAGCACATACAAGCCATCTTCCAAGACCCGTTTTCCACCTACAACATCTTCAACAAGGTGGATGATGTGCTTCTTGACTGCCTGCGTCTCAAAGGCGGGGGCAATCTGCCGTCCAATGAAAAGTTTGAGAAGATGAAGTATGCCTGTCAGTTTGTCAACTTGAAATTTGAGGAACTGACGAATAAGTATCCGTTTGAACTTTCCGGCGGCCAGATGCAGCGCCTGATGATAGCCCGCATTTTCATGCTTCAACCAGAAGTCCTGATCGCCGATGAGCCGACGTCCATGATCGACGCCTGTTCCCGCGCTACGATCCTCGATATGCTGCTCAAGCTCCGCGACGAAATCGACATGACCATCGTATTCATCACCCACGACATTGGCCTTGCCTACTATATCTCGGACTCGGTCTACATCATGGAACACGGCGTGGTGGTGGAACGCGGTACAGCCGACGAAGCCATCCTTCACCCTAAGTCTGACTACACCAAGCGTCTGCTCGGCGACGTTCCCAAGATATACGAGCCCTGGGACTTTACCGAATCGTCGCGTGCTTCATAGGGGCAGCGCCGCAGAAATAGGCACGGGAAACCGTGCCTTAACGTTGCCCTTACGCAGCCTCTCGGTCTTTGTTTCCCGTTGCTGACAAGTTAAGAGTGTGTCCACAGATTACACGGATGGATGTTCATTGATTTGAGAGGTTCTTGAGGTTCTTAATACAAAAATCAATGTTATCTGTCGCCGTATGGCGCAATCTGTAGACATCTTTTACCTTTCGTATGCTTAACTCAGCGGCCTGTCTCTCTCAAGTTAAAAAGGCTTGTTTAGAGGGAGCTAACCCTCTGATCATCCCTACCTAACCCTCTGATCATCCATAGGTAAGACTTGCCTATCAGTTCCTGTAACGTTTCACGCAAAGCAGGACAATTTTTCACGCAAAGCAGGATTCTTAAAGTTAGAATTTTCACGCAAAGCAGGATTTTGAACGCTTGACCTATTGCGGCTTGTGTGGGCTGCCT
>JAISAE010000034.1 GCA_031266875.1 Treponema sp. | reverse complement strand
CGTGAGTCGTGAGTCGTGAGTCGTGAGTCGTGAGTCGTGAGTCGTGAGTCGTGAGTCGTGAGTCGTGAGTCGTGAGTCGTGAGTCGTGAGTCGTGAGTCGTGAGTCGTGAGTCGTGAGGTACATCCTATCTTTTTACCTGCCGATTTTAAAATCATAACACTATGCTAATCCTTATGCTGGAAATGTCAAGCGAGTTTATTAACAATGTGAAAGAATTTTCCTGAAGCCTTAGACAGGGGCCTTGATGGATGTGGCGCGGCGCTGGGGTGTGTTGACCAATACAAAGCGCGGCAAGCGGCTTGTTGTGTTTCATGCGGTGGGTTAGCATGAAACACGTAAGGGGGTTTGTAATGCGGCTTTTTATTTCTAGTGATATGGAAGGGACGTGCGGGATAACGCATTGGGACGAGACTGATTACGACAAGGGCGGACGCTGGTATGACTACTTTCGGGGGCAAATGACACGGGAAGTGGCGGCGGCGTGTGCGGGCGCGACAGAGGGCGGCGCGGGTAACATACTCGTGAAAGACGCGCATGACAGCGCCCGTAACATCATTCCCACGGAGCTGCCGAGCGGCGTGCAATTGGGCCGGGAATGGAGCGGCGGGCTGTATTCCATGGTTGACGGCTTGCAGGAGGGCTTTGACGCGCTGGCGTTCACCGGCTACCACTCGCCGGCGTATGCCAATGGCAATCCGCTGGCGCATACCATGAACACTACCATTGATGAGATTACGATTAACGGCGTCAGGGCTAGTGAGTTCCTCATATTCAGTTACGCGGCAGGAAGCCTCGGCGTGCCGGTGATCTTCCTCAGCGGGGACGCGGCGCTCTGTGAATTCGCCTGCGGTTTTATACCGGGCATAATGACTGTGGCTACTAACAAAGGCTTTGGCGCGGCGGTTGTCAGCATACATCCCAATGACGCCACTGCTTATATAAAAGAAAAGATGTGTTCGGCAGTGAAGAAGTTCATCAATGACGGCATGAAAACCTGCGCCGTACCCATGCCGAACAGCTTTGATGTACGTGTGCGCTACTCCACACATCAGAAGGCGTTTCGGAACAGCCTGTATCCCGCAGCCCGCGCCATTGACGAAAAGACCGTCGGCTTTTCAACGACGGACTACCGCGAGGTACTGCGCTTCTTCAAGTTTGTGCTGTAAGCCGGAAGCCTAGCGAATGAGCATGGCATCCCCATAGCTGAAGAAACGATAGCCATTGCTCACCGCTTCAGCGTAGCTCTCAAGGATCAACTCACGGCCCGCGAAAGCGGAGACCAGCATGAGCAGGGAGGATTGTGGTGTGTGGAAGTTTGTGAACAAGGCGTCAACAGCCTTAAAATGGTAGCCCGGATAGATAAAGATAGCGGTTTCGCCTTCTCCAGCCTGAAGATGGCCATACCTGTTGCTGGTGGTGTCAGAGACCCACGCTGACTCAAGAACTCTCAGGCTTGTTGTTCCAACTGCCACAAGCGGACGCCCTTCTTGGCGTGCGCGACTGATCTGCTGCGCGGTGTTTTCTTCTATAGAGTAGGCTTCTTTGTGCATACGGTGTTCTTCAATGTATTCGCTGCGCACCGGCAGGAAAGTCCCCAGACCCACATGTAAGGTAACAAAAGCGGTTTCAATACCGCGCTCACGCAGGGCGTCGAGAAGCGCTGTGGTAAAGTGCAGGCCGGCGGTGGGCGCGGCGGCTGAACCAATGTGGCGGGCGTATACGGTCTGGTAGCGATCGCTGTCGGCGACACGGTCTTCGCGCTTGATGTAGGGCGGCAAAGGGATATGTCCATAGCGGTCAAGCCATTGTTCATCAATAGGTTTGTCAAAACAGAGCAGGCGCGGTTCGGCGCTATTACCATTGGCAATGATCTCAGCCTCACGGGTATCAGCAGCAGTGTCAGAGGCAAACACATAGGAACCGTGTCGCCGTCTAGCACGCTGAACAAGGACTTGCCATGTATGCGAGTCAATGGCCTTGATAAGGAGAAACTCAACCCGTGCGCCAGTTTCTTTTGAGACAGCGAAAACCCGTGCCTTGCGTACCCGTGAATCATTGAACACGAGGAGAGAACGCGGATCAAGCAATGCGGGTAAATCGCTTACCGTATGATGAGCGCGTGCGCCTGTTGCGCGGTCAAGGGTCATAAGCCTGCTCTGGCCTCGCGTTTCTGGCGGGGTCTGAGCGATTAAGCCTTCCGGCAGATTAAAGTAAAAGTTCGCTGTTTTCATTTTTATAAAAGAAGTCTTCCTGTTGCCGGCGCAGATTAAGATGACGATACGCAAAGTCAGTAACCAGCCTGCCTCGCGGTGTGCGCTGCAATAAGCCTGTTTGAATCAGGTACGGCTCGTAATAATCTTCGAGGGTATCAACTGCTTCGCCAACGCTGATAGCGAGGGTTTCCGCGCCGACTGGCCCGCCGTTGTAACGCTCAATGATGACGCGCAGTATCTCGCGGTCCTGCTGTTCAAGGCCCAGCGCGTCGATCTCCATCCGTTTCAGTCCTTCTTGTACCACTTCAGTAGTAATGGACTCTTGTCCCATAAACAAGGCAAAGTCCCGCATCCGGCGTAGTAAGAGGTTTGCTACACGCGGCGTGCCTCGTGATGATGCGGCAAGCAGGGCGGCGGCGTCGTTTTCTATCCTTGTCTTGAGTATGCCGGCGGAGCGGCGCAGTATGGCCTCCATGTCAGCCTGTTCGTAGAATGAGAAGCGGCAGTTTATCCCGAAACGGTCGATGAGCGGGCTTGAGACATTGCCGGCTTTTGTTGTCGCGCCAATGAGCGTGAACGGCGGTATTGAGATACGCAGGGTACGGGCGCTTGCTCCCTGTCCGATGATCCAGTCAAGCTCGTAGTCTTCCATTGCTATATAAAGCATTTCTTCAATAGCGGGCTTCAGGCGGTGTATCTCATCAATAAAAAACACGGTTTTTTCGGTAACGGTTGTAAGGATACCGGCGAGGTCTTTGGGCTTATCCAGTGCTGGCGCTGAAGTTTGCTTGAAATCGACATTCAGTTCATGAGCCACTACCTGGGCAAGCGTGGTTTTTCCCAATCCGGGCGGGCCATTGAGGAAGAGGTGGTCGAGGCTTTCGCCGCGCTGTTTAGCCGCGTTGATAAAAATGGCGAGGTTTTCCTTGAGCTTTGCCTGGCCTAGGAAGTCCTTGAGAGACTGGGGACGGAGCGGTATGTCCATACTCCGTTCCTCAGACGCAAGAGGATGCTCCGAATGTACGATACCTGTCTCAGGCACAAGTGCTGGAGGAGTTTGCGCTAAAGGCGTGGCGGCGCCAGAGTTGGGATTGGTGGTGTCAGACACCTGCTTTCGTTTTGCCATGGCTTATCATAGCCTGTGCCTTATATCATCTCAAGCATTGTGAACTCTCTTGGGTCTGCTTGACTACGCTATTCACCCAGTTATAAACTTTTCGTATATGGAATTGGATGATAGTATAACCATTGTATTGGATAAGCATGAACTGCTTTCTGGCGTGTGTGGCGCGAATGATGGAAATCTGAAACTTATCGAAGGCGCTTTAGGGGGACGTATCACGGCGCGGGGGAATGAAATTCGTTTACAAGGCGCTGGTCTCAATGGCCGGGAGCGTTTCAAGTCAGTGATGGATAAGCTCATTGCGGTGGTACAGGACGGGGAACAGCCTTCCCCTGCATACATCCGCACGCTGGCTGGCGCAGCTAGTATCGCCGATGCCAGTGTTACTGCCTCTGATACTTCGGCGCGGGAAGCTACGCTGGTTCAGGAGGCAAGTGCTAATGTATTCCGCGATGCTATGATTCAGATTCCGCATGGGTTTGTCCGCGTCTACCCGCGGGGCAGAAATCAGGCGCTCTATGTGCTGGGAATGCGGTCTCACGACATAAGTTTCTGCGTCGGGCCAGCGGGAACGGGGAAAACCTTTCTTGCCGTGGCCGAGGCCCTGCGTCTGGTGCTGGCAAAAGAGGCGCGGAAACTGGTGCTAACCCGTCCGGTGGTTGAGGCAGGTGAAAGTCTGGGCTTCCTACCCGGAGACCTTGCCCAGAAGATTAACCCATACCTGCGGCCACTCTACGACGCTATGGAGGCGCTTGTACCCTTTGAAGTGATTCGGCGCATGGAAGAAAACCATGTTATCGAAATCGCGCCACTTGCGTATATGCGCGGACGCAGTCTCAACGACGCTGTTGTGATCCTTGATGAGGCGCAGAACACCACCAAAGAACAGATGAAGATGTTCCTCACACGCATTGGCGAAGGTTCGCGGGCTATTATCACTGGCGATATTACCCAGATCGACCTGCCACGCCGTGTTGATTCAGGGCTTATGCACGCTGTTTCGATTCTCTCAGACGTTGAAGGACTCTACTTTGCCTACCTGCATACTGGCGATGTAGTACGTAACCCATTGATTAAAAAGATTATACAAGCCTATGACAACCAAAAAAAAACCGAATAAACTTACCCTCCCCCAATTGCCCAAATTCCGTCTTCTGCCTTCCATTGTAACGCTCTTAGCCTTTCTTATTACCACTGTTTTTATCATCAACAGCCTGTATTTGGACGGGGTAACCGATGATTTCCGCGACTTTGAGGAGGGACGGGTCGCGGAACGGGATGTGATTGCCGAGAACCGCGTCTCTTATATTGACGAAGAGGCGACTCGTCTCCATCGTGAGGCTGCGTTGCGACAGATTCCGCCAGTGTTCAAGTATTCCCTTGAGGTAAACGAGGAAGTCCTGAACTCTTACCAAAACTTCGTTGACTTTTCAAAAGCTGTCTTCGATACTGGCATATCAACCAGAGACTATCTTAGCAAGATAGACGCCAATTTCTCCATGCAGTTTCACGATGAAATCCTTGCGATGCTGTACAATGATGCAGAACGTCTGCAAATCCTTGACGCAGGCATGGCTACGCTGAAACAGGTGCTTGATGCGGGCGTCTTTGCGCTGCCAAGCGCTGCCTTTGAGCGATTCAGCACAGAACAGGTTGAACTGCTCCACAACTATGGGAATCGTACTGAACGGGAGCGGATCGCCTTTTCCCATATCCTTGCGCTGGCAAACCTGAGCAACGCTATAGACCGTTACATCGCGTCTGATGCGCCCTCGTCGTTCAAGGTGATTGCGTGGGACTTGCTGTTTCCGTTTATTAAAGCAAACGTGGTTTTCTCTGAGGCTGACACTGAACAGCGGCTCACTGAGGCAAACATTCAGGTTGAGCCGGTGGTGAAGTACATTGAGCCGGGAACGCGGATCATCAAACGTGGTTTTATTATCAGCGCGGAAGCTATGGTAGAACTAGAAGCCCTGAAATCAGCCATCTCAGGCAAAGACCTCCGTACAATCGTGGGGCAGACCATGATCCTCCTGCTCCTCTATGTGCTGTTCATCTTCCTTGGAACGGTGAAACTGACTGGCCACGCCCTGAGTAACGAAGAAATCTATCTGCTTGCCATACTTTCAGCCTTGTACCTGATCGGCGCTACGCTTGTGAAAAATTTTTCTTTTAACGCAGAGTATTTTCCGGTATCCATTATTCTACCAACTGCGCTGGTAGTTATGTTACCGGCGATTCTCATTGATGCGCCGCTTGCATTGCTTATGGCCTTTGCCCTGCCATTGAGCGCGTTTCTCTCCGACTCGTTTGACGTCTGGTCATACTTCTTCGCGCTGGTGTCGGGGATTGTCGCCTCATACCTCTTAAGGAATGCCGAGAAACGCATGGACCTGGTGCGGGCCGGCCTCATCATCGCCGCTGCCCACGCGGTGGCCACGATTGCCATCCTGCTTATCCAGCGATCCGCGCTTTCGTGGTATCCAATCGTGCTGTTCTGGGCAGCCTTTAACGGCGTCGCGTCAGGTATGCTCGTGCTGGGGTTACTGCCGCCGTTGGAACACGCGCTTGACGCGGTAACAACGTTCAGGCTGATAGAGCTTGCCGACCTTAACTCCCCTACGCTCAAAAAACTGTTCACCATAGCCCCCGGCACCTATACTCATGCGCTCACAGTGGCGAACCTTGCTGAAAGTGCCTGTCGTGAAATCGGGGCCAATCCTCTGCTGGCGAGGGTCGGGGCTTACTATCACGACATTGGGAAGATGGAGCAGCCAGAGTATTTTGTAGAAAACCAGACTACCTATAACAAGCACAATGAACTTCCGCCCCGCCTTTCAGCTACCGTGATTCGCAGTCATGTGAAGCTGGGCGTGGAAAAGGCCCACGCACTAGGGCTTCCCCGTGCGGTCATTGATATCATCGCCGAACATCACGGGAATTCAGTGATCACATGGTTCTATAACGAGGCGTTGAAACAAGACCCGCAGGTAAGCGTGGGAGATTTTTCCTACCCGGGCAGCCCCCCGCGTTCCCGTGAATCAGCAGTGGTGATGCTGGCCGATGTGTCAGAGGCCGCATGCCGGAGCCTTGAAAAGCCGACCGCCGCAAAGATCGAGAAGTTCATTCAAGAACTCATCACCAGCAAGATTGAGCATGGCCAGCTTGCCGAATCGGAACTCACCTTTCGTGACCTTGAAATCATCAAGAAAGCCTTTGTTCGCTCGCTTGCCGCCCACTACCATTCCCGCATTGAGTATCCCAAACTGCCGCCCAAAGAACCGGCGGCAGGGATCAGTGCTTAAAGAGGCTATACAATGAACCGTGTTGAAATCAGCGCCAAAGGAATTGAGCTTCCTTTATGGGCTGATAATGCCAAGGTCTTTATACAAAAAGTGCTTGCTTATCTTAAACGGGACCAGTGGGACCTCTCGCTTGTGTTTTGCGATGACGCCTGTATCCACGACTTGAACATGCGGTTTCGGGGTAAGGATGAGGCGACGGACATCCTTTCCTTTCCGCTTGGGGAAAGCATAGACGAAGGCGGGGAAACGCGGTTCTTGCCAGGCGACCTGCTTATATCGCTGGAAACCCTTAAAGAAAACGCGCAGTATTTTGCGGTTTCTGAAGATGAAGAGTTACGCCGGCTTTTGATTCATGGTATTCTACATTTAGACGGTTTTGATCACGCGAGTAACGCGGAAACCGAGCCGATGTTGCAATTTCAGGAGACTATCGTGGCTGAGCTAGCCCGGGAGCAGGTGATTCCATGAACTTAAAGTCCATTTTCAAGAAAGACGGTGAACTACACCGCAAGATATTTCAGTCGCTGAAAACCGAACAGCAAACAATGATTCAGGGCGTGCTTGACCTGCCCGAAACCGTAGTCAAGGAGATTATGGTTCCCCGCATTGACACGGTGTTTCTGGAAGCCGGCGCGTCCAAGGCCGAACTGCTTACCTGCATGGCTGACAGCGGTCATTCCCGTTTTCCCGTGTATGAGGAGACGATTGATAACGTGATCGGGATTCTCTATGTGAAAGACGTACTAAGTTATCTGCTCAAGGACGCGGAATTCGACCTGCGAAAGATCATCAGGAAGCCGTTTTTTGTTCCTGAAACAAAGCGCATCTATGACCTGCTCAAGGAACTGCGTCATAAGCGGGTACATATCGCGGTGGTGGTTGATGAGTACGGCGGCGTGTCCGGCATTATCTGCATGGAAGACATACTGGAAGAGATCATCGGGGACATTCAGGATGAGTTTGACAACGAGACGCCTAAGATACTCAAGTTGAGCGAGAGAACCTTTCTTTGCGACGCACGTATGAATCTTGACGCTCTTGCTAAGGCGGTTGGCATTGAGCTTCCTGCCGATGATTTTGATACACTGGGTGGTTTCGTTTTTGATCTGTTCGGGAAGATTCCGGTAAAAGACGAGAAGCTCGTGTACAAGGGACATGATATTATCATTCAGGATATGGATGGTCATAAGATTAACACGGTTAAACTTATCTTAAAATCAGAAACTCCAGAGAGGGACCAATGAAAACTTTTTGTACAGCCTTATTACTTTGCGCTTTCCTGCTGACTTCGCCGATTCATGCCCAGACGTATATCAACGCAAGTTCCTACTACGAGCAGGGGCGCGTGTTTATGAGCGAGGATGACTGGTACTCGGCAGTGGAATCCCTGCTTGAGTGCCTGCGCCTTAACAGCGCCCACGCTGAGGCAACCGCTGCTCTTGCCGAGTGCTACTATGAGCTTTCTGAGTTTGACGAGGCGTTGAGCTGGGTACGGAAGGCGCGTTCCCTGTCGCGGGGTAATCTTGCGCTGACAAACCTTGAGGCGTTCACCCTTATTGCCCTCGGACAGCTCGACACTGCCTCGTCGGTGATTAACGATGTGCTGGCGCGTGAGCCGTACAACCGTGAGGCGTTATTTGCCGCCTCTGAACTGGACATCGCCCTCGGCCACGCGGGAAATGCGGTAGCGCGTTATCAGGATGCGGTACACCGCTATCCTGACGACCGGCGGCTCCTTGTGTCTCTGGCACTGGTGCTGAGTTCTCTGGGCGAAACCGAAAGCGCCCGCACCTATATCGAACGCGCCATTGCCCAGCATCCAACCGATTACCGCGTTTACTACTACGCGGCCTATCTTGAATCCCGTTCCGGCAATTTGAGCTCCGCGACCCATTACGCGGAAAGCGCCCTGCATTACCGGCCTGAGTATGCGCCAGCCCGCTCCCTGCTTGCCAGCCTCCGTTACCGCTCAGGCCAGTTTGAGGACGCGAGCCGCCTTGCTGACGAAGCCATTGCCGCAAACCGTCAGGACATTGGGGCGTGGTATCTCAAGGGCATTTCCTACATAAGACTTGGCCGGAACGCAGACGCCATCACGATTCTCTCAACTGCCGCGCTCATTGACCCAAATGATGAGTTTATCAGGGCAACGCTTGAGGAACTGCTTATAGCCTACACCAGCCTTGAAGACTCTCGGCGCATAGCCTGGGCTGCTTGGCACTTTAACCGCGCACGTGATTTCAAAAACCGCAACTTTATTGAGCAATCCCTGTTTGAGTACCGCAGAGGTCTGCGGCTCAATCCGTACGCCGCAGACCGCCGTGAATATGCCGATCTTCTGCGGATTCAGGGTTATCCGGCTCGCTACCTTGAGGAACTGCGCTTCATGCAGGGACTTGGGCTGGGCGACCGTTCCCTGAATGACGCGGTAGAAGCCTACGATAACCTGCTTGAAGAGGCGCTTTACCGCCGCTGGAATGTAGACCCAGTGGATGTATCCGAGCCGCACTGGAAGCTGGGGGTGTTTTCCGTGGTATCCCAGTCGAGCTTTTACCATGTGGATGCCGGCGTTACCGCTTCTTCCTATATAAAGGACATACTTTTGCACGAGCGGAATATCAGTCCTTTGGAACTTGAGCCGCGTGCGGTTTCCTACTCACAGGCGTTCAGGAACACACGCGAGTCCGGCGCTGATTACTTCATCATTATCTCGGTTGCGGAAAATGAGCGGGACATTGCTGTTACCGGCGAACTCTTTGTAGGTAGAACCGGCGCGCCGGCAGCCACATTCACAGCCTACCGCACTGGTTCGGATCGGCTGCGGAATGCGGCGCGGGGCATCGTGGATCAGCTTGTCGCGGCCCTGCCTTTCCGTGCCGAACTGCTCCAGTACCACGCCGGAATTGGTCTTATTGACAAGGGCCGTCTTGACGGCGTTAAAGCAGGAACAGTCTACGACGTGGTGAAAAAAGGCGCGATTAGCAGCAGCAGCGAAGGTCTGGGCCTTTCTTATGCTCAGGAAGAGGTGGTAGGAACCCTGGTGATTAACACCGCTGATGAGGAAGTCTCATCAGGAACTATCACGCGCAAGGGCTTCTTTGACCGGATCAGCGCTGGCGACGAGCTTGCCCTTCAAGTACCAGAGCCAGCCGCGCCAGCCGCTGATCCTGACACGCGCAACCCGATACAGCGTCTGTTCCAGCCAAACCAGTCGGAGTCAGCCGCGTCCGCCGTAGCCGCGCCCGCCGCTGATCCTGAGCTTCGCGCCCTGCTTCGCGCCCTGCACTGAACGCGGACAGGTGCGCGGCAACATTTTAGCGCGTTGCCGCAAGCGCCGCCGCAATCGTTCACGCGGGCCGGACGCTGGCTTGACAGATTTTGTCCTTAATACGCTGTTTAATCTCACGGAGTTCTTGATAAAAACGCACTGAGCTTTCCCTCCGGCCTCAAGCAGTCTTTGTCTAATCTCACTGAGTCTCGATAACCGCAGAGAACTATAGTGGTCGCCCACTCCAGCCTATAGTGGTCGCCCACTCCTGCCTATAGTGGTCGCCCACTCCTGCTTATCGCAGGCGGCTGCTCCTGCTTATCGCGGTCGTCCGATCAGGCTTGGATCGGTCGTCCGATCAGGCTTAGATCGGTTGCCCGATCAGGCTTAGAGTGGCTGACCACTCCAGCCTATAGTGGTCGCCCACTCCAGCCTATAGTGGTCGCCCACTCCTGCCTATAGTGGTCGCCCACTCCTGCCTATAGTGGTCGGCTGCTCTAGCTTATCGCAGGCGGCTGCTCTAGCTTATCGCAGGCGGCTGCTCTAGCTTAGAGTGGTCGCCCACTCCTGCCTATAGTGGTCGCCCACTCCTGCTTATCGCAGGTGGCTGCTCTAGCTTATCGCAGGCGGCTGCTCTAGCTTAGAGCGGTCGGCTGCTCCTGCTTAGAGCGGTCGTCCGATCAGGCTTGGATCGGTCGTCCGATCAGGCTTAGATCGGTTGCCCGATCAGGCTTAGAGTGGCTGACCACTCCTGCCTATAGTGGTCGCCCACTCCTGCTTATAGTGGTCGCCCACTCCTGCCTATAGTGGTCGCCCACTCCTGCCTATAGTGGTCGCCCACTCCTACCTATAGTGGCTGACCACTCCTGCCTATAGTGGTCGCCCACTCCTACCTATAGTGGCTGACCACTCCTGCCTATAGTGGTCGCCCACTCCTGCTTATAGTGGTCGCCCACTCCTGCTTATCGCAGGCGGCTGACCTAGCTTAGAGCGGGAAGCTGCTCCTGCTTATCGCAGGCGGCTGATCCAGCTTAGATCGGTCGCCCGCTCCTGCTTATCGCAGGCAGCTGCTCCAGCTTAGAGCGGTCGCCTGCTCCTGCTTATAATGGTCGGCTGCTCTAGCTTATCGCAGGCGGCTGCTCCAGCTTATCGCAGGCGGCTGCTCTAGCTTAGATCGGTCTCCCGCTCCTGCTTATCGCAGGTGGCTGCTCTAGCTTAGATCGGTCTCCCGCTCCTGCTTATCGCAGTGGCTGACCTAGCTTAGAGCGTGAGGCTGCTCTAGCTTAGAGCGATCGCCCGCTCCTGCCTATAATGGAATGAGCGGGGTGAAAAGGGGTCAGACACGGCAAAGGGTGATAGTCAATGGCGCATGACTATTGCGTGTTACTCGTGTATCATTCCGGCAAGGAGGCTGCGTATGATGACGATTTATGTTCAGGGTAAGCGGGTGCTTATCGAATCCAAAGAAGTAAGCAAGGATTGCTGGATTGATGCGCGGAATGTCAGCGAGAAGGACATTGATCTGCTTGAACGGGAATATGGCATTGCTCGTGAGCTGCTGATTGACATCATGGACGCGGACGAACAGGCACGCGCCGAGAAGGATGGTGAGTATACCGCCTTTATCGTGCGGATACCGGTGTATGACGTGGATGCTGACCCGATGTTCTTCACTCTGCCTCTGGGAATCGTGCTGTTCGGCGATAAGATCATCACCATCTGCCAGAAATCAAGCGAGGCGCTGGACGATATTGCGCGGAGTAAGGTGCGGGGAGTGAGGCTGGCCAACAAAAGCGCCTTTGTGCTTAACCTGCTGGGACGCTCCGCCTTTACCTTTCTGCGCTTCCTCAAAGACATCAACCGCCGAAGTACCCGAATTGAGCTTGATCTCCAGAAGTCCATCAAGAACAACGAGCTTATCCAGCTTCTTTCACTCCAGAAGTCGCTGGTATACTTTACCACGAGCATTAAGACTAATGAACTTCTGCTGGAGAAGCTCCAGAAGTCGCCGCTTATTCGGTTTAAGGAGGATGAAAAGGACCTGCTTGAGGATGTGGTAACTGAAAACAAGCAGGCTATTGAGATGGCGAATATCTATTCCGCGACCCTCTCTGGCACTATGGACGCCTTTGCCAGTGTTATCTCTAATAACCTTAGTATTGTGATGAAGCGCCTGACCATTGTGTCCATCGTGCTGATGATTCCGACGCTCATCTACAGTTTTTTCGGTATGAATGTGCCGCTTCCTTTCAGCGAAGTTCCTTTGGCGTTTGTGGGCATTACTGGCGTGAGTCTGCTTATCTCAGTGTTGGGAGCTATCTTTCTTAACACCAGACCGAGCAGAAAAAGTGGAAAGTTAAGTCAAAGAAAGCGAAAGCATGGCGGCTTAACGCGAAAGCATTAAAGGAAGGTATGACAAACTTTTTATCATTTAAGCATGTTGAATTCTCCTATTCAGCCTCGGTCTTTCCGGTATTACAGAACCTGTGCTTTGAACTGCACGAGGGCTGGACCGGCGTTACTGGCGAAAACGGCGCGGGCAAGACCACGCTGCTGCTGCTTGCGGCTGACCTGCTCAAGCCCCTAGGCGGCGTGATACAGCGGCCTGAAAGCCAGCTCTACTGCCCTCAGAGAACAGACCAGCTTTGGGAAGATGAGCGGTTCAGGACTGCTGTTGGTGATTTTTTCTTTTCTGGGGATAACGAGGCTGGGCGACTCATGAATACGCTCCGCATTGAGTGGGATTGGACTGATCGCTGGGACAGCCTGAGTCATGGCGAGCGCAAGCGTTTACAGCTTGCCGTGGCGCTTTTCCATAAGCCGCGTATGCTGGCGCTTGATGAGCCGACAAACCACCTTGACCATGAGGCGCGGGTGCTGGTTGGCGAGGCGCTTGATGCCTATGACGGAATTGGTCTGCTGGTGAGCCACGACCGGGCGCTTCTTGACCGGCTCTGCGAGAATTGCCTCTTTCTGGAAGCTGGTAATGCGGTTCTACGGCCTGGCGGCGTTTCAGCCGGACTTGGCGAGGATGCGCGGGAACAGCTTGGTAAGCAGCGTGAGCGTAAGAACCTGCAAACCGAGCGCAAGCGGCTTGCCGCGGAAGCTGACAAGCGGCGGCGGACGGTTGAGGGCAGCCGCAATCGCCTGTCTCAGAGCCGTGTTGATCCTAAAGACCACGACACGCGAAGGAAGATACGCCTCGCTGTCCTGTCCGGCAAGGACAAGATAGGCGCTGATCTCTATAAGCACATGGAAAACCGGCTTGAAAAGGCTGATGAGGCGCTGGATGAGGCACGGTTTCGTCAGGAACGTCCGACAGGACTTACTCTCCACGCCACAGCTTCCAAAGCCGACCGGCTTCTCTTTCTTGAGGCGGGCGACATTCCTCTGGGCGGGGAACGCCGGCTCGCGTTTCCTGAACTGACGATTGCCCCGCTTGATCGTGTTGCCCTCATTGGACCCAACGGGGCGGGTAAGTCTACGCTGATTCGGCATATTCTGGCTAATGTGCCGGAGCGGGTTTCGCTGCTCTACGTTCCGCAGGAACTGAGCGTGGAGGAAAGCAATGTTTTGTTTGCACAGCTTATGAACATTGACGAAAAGAGCCGGGGCGAGATTCTGTCGCGTTTCTCCAGACTCGGTTCTGACCCGCGTGGTCTGCTTCAGTCCACGTCGTCTGGCAGAGGCGCTCCCAGCCCTGGCGAAACACGCAAGCTGCTTGTGGCGCATGGCGTATTCCAGAATCCGGCGCTCGTCATCATGGACGAACCCACCAATCACCTTGACCTGAAATCCATACAACTCTTGGAGGCCATGTTAAACGAAGCTGTTTGCGCCCTGCTTCTGGTGAGCCATGACGAGGTTTTTTTATCAAGGCTTACGCAGCGTTCCTGGGTCATTAGCGATGGCCGTGTTTCCATACAAGACAAGGAGTTATCGAATCCACCGTAAACCGCTGGCGTGGAGCGGCAAAATAGGAAAAGCTGTCTGTGGACTGGCTACAAGTCCCTGTCTTTAGGGCGTGAGGTTTGCTGACAGGCCTATTGACTCCCAGCGGGTCTGGATCATCTGGGCTGTGGTGGGTGCGTCCTGATACCCTTCAAACATGTTCTTCACCTCTTCCCAGACAATGGTCTCAAGCGTGTACGTTCTGGGAAGACCAATGAGTTCGTTAGTTACTTCGGCGTTTTCGTAGATATCGTAAGCCTTGGCGTAGAATGTGTCGTCTCTAGGGTAGATTCCGGTACCGGGAACCGCGTGCGCCCCATCTGCCAGCGCTGCGGCCCGCGATGACAAAAAAGACAGAAATGTCCAGGCTTCGCTCTTATATTGGCTATGGCTGGAAATGCAGGCGTACCAGCGCGAAAGCCCAATCATAGATTTTCCCGTGTAAGTGTCTGACACCGGGAGCGTGGTGATGCCAAACCCCGCTTCCCCTAAGCGCCTGCGCAAAACCTCAATGTCCTGCGAAGGCGCGATCATCAGGCCGATTCTGCCAGAGGCGAATTCGTCCAGTTTTTGCTGTCTGGTTTTAGAAAAACTATCCGGCGAAAGAAAGTTGTTAGCCTGCAAGTTATTCAGAAAGCTCAGGCTATTAACAACCGTCCTATCTGTGAAATTGGGCCTGCCATCCCGCAAGACCGTACCACCGCTCGCCCATATCCATGAATAGATATCCAGCGTGATACCCTGCGGGTAATCAGGATTCAGGGCAAAGGCAAGGCCAAACCTGCTTTCAGCGGGTTTGCTAATCGCTTTGGCATAGGACAGAACCTCTGACCATGTTTTTGGGGGACGGTCAAACCCCGCTGTCCGCAGCACATTGATATTATAAAAAAGAGGCGCTATGCACGAGACAAGCGGAACGCCCCACTCGTCGTATTGATGATCCATATCGGTGAGGGAGAACATCTCGGTTTCGCTTGGCTCCTGAGCTTCCCGATAAGCGTCCAGGGACTCCAACTGATTATACCTGAGTAATTCATAAAACCACTGGGGGTCTATACCGATGATGTCCGCGACAAGAGGCGTTGACGTGAGGGCTATGCCCTCAAGCTCAGTATAGGAATGGGTATCAAGGCTGACGCTAATGTTTGGATGGTCCTTCTCGAAATCAGCGATAAAGGTTTGAAGAGTATTTGCTTCAAGCTCATTCTGCCACCATTGGCTGAACACCAGCTTTACTTTTGATCTTGACGATGTTGACGCTGACCTTGCTTTGCTCACGAAGATTGTTGGTGAGCCGGCGCTTGTTGAGCGAGCCAGCCTGATAACAAGCCCCGCGACAAGCAGGGCAAGTCCTGAAAATAACATGATAACGAGCATGCGGTTAAACTGTTTACTCATGGTTTATGCTCCAATAATACTGGCTATCTCCTCCGCTATTGTACGCGAACTCTTGTCTTCGGCCTGAATCACCCAGCCGTGTTTACGCTGAACAAAGTTGCGATACGCAGCGGCACGGCGCTCATGCAAGGCGCGATGGGTTGCTTCTGGCGCTTCGGTATTAAGAAATGGCGGCAGGCTCTTTTCGGCGCGAATACGGTCCCACGCGACAGTTGCTGAAACAGCGAGGTATACCACGTCCACATCGTTCGAATCCACGAGGCATATAGCCGCCTCATTGTCGATGAGACCGCCTCCAGCGGCAACGATACGCAGGGCGGACGATTGCCCCATGAGGCTGGCAAGCGCCTCGGACTCGGCTTTTCTGAACAGGTCTGGCCCTTCCTGATATAGTACGCGAGGAGTTTTACCGGTTTGGCGCGTAACAAGCTCATCCAGATCAATAAACTCACAGTGACATAACGCGCTCAGTACATAAGCAACGCTGGTTTTTCCCACATGCTTCGGACCACAAAGCAAGAGCATCGACATAACGGCTCCTTAACGTGGTTTCCGGTGACGGCGCCTGCTGCGAGAGGGTTTTCGCGCCACGTTTCGCGTGGCGACCGACGTGTGCGCTGAATCCAGATACACCAGCACTGGCTGACGGTTCGGCAGATGCGCAGCAATCAAAAAAAGCCACACCAGCCCAGCTATAAGCATAATCAGAGAAAAAATTTGTCCTGTGGAAAAAGAGAGCAAGGGATGGACATACGCCGTAGGTAAATTGGTTTTCACCAGTTGGATAGGATAGCCCAGTGCCGCGTCAGGTTCTCGAAAGTATTCAATAACAAAGCGGCACAGGCCATAACCCGCCATATAGAGGCCGATTAAAAACCCCTTGAAGGGTTTACGATTACGGAAGAACCAGATGAAAGCCCACAGAATCACCCCCTCGAACAGCGCCTCGTAAAGCTGCGATGGGTGGCGGGGCAGATTTACCAGAGTCGCCCCATTCTGAATGGTGATATCGGCCTGTCGCGCTGCTTCCTGTACCCATGCTTCTGATACCGGCAAAGGTTTTGCCTGGGGAAACAACATTCCCCAGGGGCCGGTGTATACCCTGCCCCAGAGTTCGCCATTGATAAAGTTTCCCAGACGACCAAAGGTATAGCCCAGCGGGGCACTGGCGGCAAACATATCCCCGATCTCGCGGTAATCAAAGCGGTGTAGGGTTGAGTAGATAATAATCGCCACAAGCCCGCCGATCACGCCTCCGTGATAGCTCATACCCTGCAAGCCAACATACTGGCCATTCCTGAATGGCCAGAACACCAACCACGGCTGTCTGCGGTATACATCGCTGGTTTCATACACAATGGTAGCGAAGATACGGGCGCCGAGTAACAGGAATATTATGCCCCAGAAGAAAAGCCCTACAAGTTGCTCATCGTTCATGGGGAAATGCCGTTCCCGAATTTGCTTCCGATAGAGAAAAGACGCGACACTGAAGGCTACAACATACATAGCTCCATACCAGCGTATAGGAAGCCCCGGAATAATCTCCGGCGATAGCCAAGATGGAAACTGAATCGTTAGTAACACTTTGTAATCTTCTCCTATGGTTTAAAGCCTTGTTGCATGGCTTTGGATAACTTCAGCTTCAGGAAGTTATTTTCCTTTTTCAGCTTGGTGATTTCAAGCTGCTGCGTTTTGATGGTTTCAATAAGGTCCCCGGTTGAGAGTGCGCCTGAGTGTAAAAGGTCTTCCACATATTCTATCTTACTTTCAAAGTCCTGCTCGGCCTCCATACCCACTTCATGAAAACTCACCTCAATAGTCCGATCATCAAGGAATTCATCCGCCGGCGTTTCCAGTATCTTGTCCGTGATTCGGTAGATCGACTGGGAAAGAATCGACTGCGGCTTATAAAGCGTGATGGGCAGGCGGGCTGCTAGGCTCGTGTCCTGAATGGAATCACGGTATATCACCCCTAGGTATTCAAGTTTGAGGTTCAGGTACTCCTCGCAAGAACGCCGTATTTTTACCGCTGCTTCCGCGTCTTTAGGATTATCGATCATGTTGGTGATGATTCGGGGACGCAGATGACGAAGCAACGTGCTGAACTTTTGGTAGGCTTGGGGATCAATGTTCTTGATTTCAGAAAGCACCTTGGGGATATAGAGCCGCTGCGGGCCTGAACCCTCTTTTCTCACCTGCTCAACGTAGCTGAATGCTGGCGTTCCCTTGGTAAACACCGTGTACATCAGGCGAAAGACCACGTTCTTGAGGAACACATAGGCGTTGAGTACCGATGTAACCGCCGGCGACGTTACAATAATGCCCTGCCCGGAAAGAAGGAAGAAGTCAAGAATAAACTGATGGGTTCCCGCGCCTAGGTCAAGGATAAGGATATCCGTACTATCCTTGAGAGATAGCAATTGTTTGACGAGCGAGCGGCGCTGACTCACCTTGATGTTCGCCAAGCCCGGCACTTCGGTATCTCCCGGAATGAAACGCAGGTTTGGCAGATCAGTCTCAATGAGCGCCTGTGAAAAATCGATCTTGGTATCGTTCAAAAACGTTCCAAGACCAGCTTTGGGCGATTGATGCCCCAGCACCAGATGCAGATTCGAGGCGCCCAGGTCCAAATCGACAAGTACCACCTTTTGCCCTGCCTGCGCTAAGGCAACCCCCAGATTAGCCGAGACCAGGGACTTGCCGACCCCGCCTTTACCGCTTGCCACCGGAATGATCCGCATCATAAACCTCCCCGTTCAATGTATTCATCGGCTGAGCTTGTAGTTCTAGACATAAGCTGTTTGTACTTTTTTTGAATCATGCATTCTCCCAGTATAGAAAGCGCGTCAAATAGAGCGATGAAAAGCGACGCGCCAATAATGATCGCGTCAAACATGGGCGCGCCTGTTACATACCATCCAATAATCGACACCACAGCAATAGTCTTTCCCGCCATATAGAGTGAAAGATAGGGTATATAGTAGAAGAAATCGAGCAAAAGAAAAAAAGCCATGAGCGGGAATAGCGCGTTTGGCACAATATATAAAAGAAAAGGAAAGGTCTCAAACGGTTGAGAAAGTATAGGAACCACGACAAAGACACCCAGCAGTATCAGCAGTCTGAACAGCTCATAGACAAACAGCGCCACCCGCAGGGGCTTATAGACATTCATACACAAACTCTATGACGCGCTACTCTTGTCGTCAATAGGTACACATATATGGGATGGCCGCTCAAGCAGATAATGGGGAGCTACCCCACGTTCGGCAATCATCGCTCGCTAACGCGCACGATAAGCGTCTCCGGTTCCTGCCGTATGAGCCTCATACCCAAAGGAAGGTTCACCGATACCGGCAGGGTGTAGATACCGGTCTCTTGTATAGAAGAACAGTCCACAAAAAGGAGCGAAGCGTCAGGCTGGTAATCTTGCATACTGAGCTGAGTTCCTTCAATACTTACGCTTCCCTGTGCGCTCCCCAGTCGTGCGCTGAAAAGCTGGTTTAACCCAGTGATGCCAATAGGTACGTCATCAAAATTCGCTCTATGAATGATCTCCCGAATAGAACCTTGGAACTCAGTCATGCCGGTTCCCCGTATCCGCATAAGCGGATCGTTATTGATGATGTTAACCATGATGGAAACATCACCACTGCGCCCGTCAAGCACGACCGTATCTGTGGAAAGCGACTCAACTCCACTGAGTACATCAAGAGGCCCCTCAATGATCGCCTCGTTAGGAGTGAGGGTATAGGAAATCAGTTCATACCCCTGTTGAGGAATGCCCTGTATGTTCGTGTTAAGCTGGACGTGCCTGCTGATCTTTAAATCCAGCGCCAGGGATATTTCCAGCGGCTCCACACTGATTTCTAGTGGTTCAATGCCAGCGGACGCGCCCTTTTTGCGAGTCTGTACTGGTACACGATGCACGCCTTTACCCTTACCTCTGAGATCAATGTACGCTTCAATATCTTCCGCCAGCACAGTACGAATGTTGGATGGCTCCCCTCTCAATGCGATGTGTATCACTCCGGTATACACACTTGCCGGGGCCATGGTGTCGTCTATCTCAATGATCAAAGGCACGGAAAAGAGCCGCTCCTCAAGCGAATTTGTCCGGTGAAACACAAAGAGGATTAGAGCAATGGCCACGCATATCATCTTGATTGGCCAGTTTTGGACAACAGAACTCGTAAACCGCGCCTTCATTCGAGTGAGGGCTCCACTGTACTTTTCAAAGAACTTAAACAACGCTTACTCCCGCAATAGGGTGATCCTTAGACGATTTTTCAGTTTCGCCCAGGTTCCCACGCTCAATCAAGTTCATCAGCTTCCGCGTAAGCTCGTCCGGCATAAGGTCATAGTAGAGCTTGCCGTCAAAGGCAAGGCTGATGGCGCCCGTTTCCTCAGATACCACGAGTACCACCGCGTCGGACTGCTCTGATATACCGAGAGATGCCCGATGACGGGTGCCAAAACTCTTTTTGATGTCCTGTTGTTCGGATAACGGCAGGAAACAGCCTGCCGCCGCGATTCGGCCATACTGTATCACCATCGCTCCGTCATGGAGCGGCCCGTCAAACTCAAATACCGCAATGATAAGCGCGGAACTAATATCCGCGCTTATTTTTGTTCCGGTCTCTATGATGTTGCGCAGGTTCACCTTGCGGGGAAACACGATAAGCATTCCTCGCCGCTCCTCAGCCAGATGCTGCGCCGCGGCAATCACCGCCTCAAGGTGGACAAGCTGAGGCTTGCTGTCAGGTTTAAACAACTCGGTCTGCCCCAGCCGGATCATGAGCTTACGGAGTTCCGGCTGAAAGATAATCGCCACAGCAACAATAAGGCCGGGCGCAAGCGCATTCAATATCCAGCCCAGGGTACTCAGCCTGAACAATTTCGCAACCATATAAACCAGAGCGAGAAAACCCGCGCCCTTTACTATCTGAACCGCCTGAGTCTTTACAAGAAGCTCATACGTCTTATAGAGCAGAAACGTCAGAATCGCCACGTCAAGAACCGGAACCAGTAACTCATCATAAAGCGCAATAAGGCGCTGTAACCATTCCATAATCCCATCATAAAAAAATCGCGGATAAATCACAAGCCCTTGTATAATAGTTGCCGGATCAGCGCATTTTAGGTATGGTTAATAACTATACAAATCAATTAAGGGGCTTATGCAGCGCTGGTATGGCGTATAACCCCATAAGGAGCTTATTGTGGCTTTTTCTGATGTATTAAAAGAAATGGCGTCCAAGGCCGGAGAAGCAGCCTCAGACCTGGGCGGAAAGAGCAAGGACTTGATGAACAAGGCCGGAGCAAAGGCGCATGACCTGGGAGAACGCGGGGTTTTGATGCTCGACATCAAACAGCTTGAGGGACAGGTCAAAAAGTTAACAGACCGCCTCGGCATGGAAACCTACCTCAGCCTTGTTGGGGAAAAGGTGGATAGCATTACCATTGACAGCCCGAAAATCAAGGAAACCCTCAAAGAGATTAGCGCGGCAAAAGAACGCATAGAGCAAAAGAAGCTGGAACTACAGGAACGAGGGAATTAACAAACAAAACCATGATTTTCAAGATTGCATGGAGCAAAGCAAAGGCGCGTCCAGCTCCACGCAATGCGCTCCGCGCTTAGGGGTAGATTCCCCTGACTGACGAGCAATCTGCTTGGGTGTATACCGAATCCATTTGGGTATACACCCAATTCAATTAGGTCTATAGCCAATTCAATGAGGTTTATACCCAATTCAATTGGGTCTATCGGCAATTCAATGAGGTCTATACCCAATTGAATTGGGTCTATCGGCAATTCAATGAGGGGGATTGCGGATCCCCCTAAGCGGCTGTTCTTGTAACTAGCGCTGTACCCGGCCAGAGGCGTCGCCGCTGGCGAGTTTTTTTACTTCTTCAACAGATACCAGATTAAAATCACCTTCAATTGAGTGTTTAAGGCAGCTTGCCGCAGCCGCGAACTCAAGGGTGTCTGCTGAGCACAGGCCATTGAGCGCGCCGTAGATAAGCCCCGCGCCGAAACTGTCGCCGCCGCCTACGCGGTCTACGATGTGGACAGCGTATTTCCTTGAAAAGAAGAAGTCTTTACCGTCAAAGAGCATGGCAGCCCAGTTATTATCGTTGGCTGAGATGGATTCGCGCAGGGTAATGGCAACTTGCTTGAAACCAAAGCGCTCCACAAGAGCCGCAGCGACTTCTTTGTAGCCGTCATGGTTAATCTTGCCGGAACGTACATTGGAATTCTTCGCGTGTATACCAAACACATCAGCGGCGTCTTCCTCATTGGCGATGCAGAGGTCAACGTACTTAAGCAGACCGTCCATAACTTCACCGGCCTTTTCCCGGGACCAGAGATTCTTGCGGTAATTGAGGTCGCAGGAAACAGTCAGTCCCTTAGCTTTAGCGGCTTTGAGCGCGTCCAAACAGACAGCGGCCACAGGTTCACCCAGGGCCGGGCTTATGCCGGTGAAGTGAAACCATGACGCGCCGTCAAAGATCGCGTTCCAGTCAAAGTCAGCGGCAGTGGCCGTGGCAATAGCCGAACCAGCGCGGTCGTAGATCACCTTTGAAGGCCGCTGGGACGCTCCTTTCTCAAGGTAATAAACGCCTATGCGTTCCCCGCCCCTAACGATCTTCGATGTGTCCACCCCGAACTGCCGTAACTTATTCACTGCAGTCTGGCCAATCTCGTGCTTCGGGAGCTTGGTAACAAAAGCCGCGTCCATACCTAAGCTGGCGAGCGCCACCGCGACATTCGCCTCACCGCCGCCGAATGTCGCTTGAAACGCTGTGGCTTGCGTAAAGCGATAATAGCCTGCAGGCGCGAGACGGAGCATGATTTCTCCAAAGGTGATGATTTTGTTCATATCGTTCTCCTCATTATTTTTTCTGTACTAGATGAACCGCGAAACCCGCGATTTCGTCCTTAAAGTAAATAGCCGCCATGTTCCCCGCGGCGTCGTTCTTGACGCTTGAGGGGTCAAAAGCAATGCCCTGCCGCTCAAAATGGGCAACAGCGCGGGGGAGCGTGTTAGTGCCAATGCCGATGTGTCCATGTGTACCCAAGCCGGGCGACTTCGTGATCTCAATGCTGTCGGAGGCAAAGACCGAACTGACGCCGTTTTTGGTGGTGAAGCCAAAGAGCGTATTGAAGAGCCACGCCGCCTTAGCCGCCTCGTCAGCGTTAGCGGTATTGACGCCGAGATGCGCCACTGAGAGGCCCAGCATGGTCAGTATGGCCTCACGGCACAGTGCTGTGATTCGATCAAAGTCACCCGCGTTGATAAGGCTGGCGCTCACCATCCATGAGCCGCCGCAGGCCAGTATCTTTTCATAGGCGATGTATGTTGCGATGTTTGCCGCGTTGATTCCGCCTGTGGGCATGAACTTGAGCGTAGTATAGGGCGCGGCGATGGCTTTGATGTAGTCAAGGCCGCCGGCTTGCTCGGCGGGGAAGAACTTTACCACATCAAGCCCCAGTTCCAGCGCCTGCTCAATGTCGGACGGGTTGGAACAGCCCGGCGTAACCGGAATTCCCTTTGTGATACAGTGCGACACCACCTTTGGGTTAAAGCCCGGACTAACGATGAACTTCGCGCCTGCGTTAATAGCGCGGTCAACCTGGTCCACGCTCAATACGGTGCCTGCCCCAAGCAGTATGTCTGGCGCCTCCTTGTTTATACGGCGGATGGCTTCTTCTCCGGCCTGAGTCCTGAACGTTATCTCAGCGCAGGGAATTCCGCCTGCGATGAGCGCCTTTGCCAGAGGGACCGCTTTTGCCGCGTCATCGATCTTGATGACCGGCACGATTCCGATTTTACCTAATACTTCAAGCACGCTATGCATATTTTACCTCCGGTTTTTGATACTACCTGAGAAGTTCTTGTCCGGCAATCAGGCGTGGCAGCGTCTTAGTCCCGCCGCTGGTCTTGACGCGATCTTCATGCTCACCTAGTATTTTTTCTATGAACGCTCATGAACTTCGCTCTACATACATTGAATTTTTTGTATCAAGGGGCCATGCCCAGATTCAGGGCAAGTCCCTGCTGCCGGATAACGACCCAACCGTGCTGTTTACCACTGCGGGGATGCACCCGCTTGTGCCTTATATTCTGGGGCAGGAACATCCGGCCGGGAGGCGGCTCACCAATTACCAGAAGTGTATCCGCACCGGCGACATTGACGCGGTGGGGGATCCAGGCCATCTAACCTTCTTCGAGATGCTGGGGAACTGGTCGCTCGGCGATTATTTTAAGGAAGAGGCCATAAAGATGAGCTTTGAGTTCCTCACCTCTCCCCAGTGCCTCGGTATTCCTCTTGAAAAGCTCGGTGTTACGGTGTTTGAAGGGGACGACGCCGCGCCCCGCGACGAGGAATCAGCCGCTGTTTGGAAATCGCTTGGTATTCCAGAGGAACGCATTAGTTACCGGCCTCGGTCGGATAACTGGTGGGGGCCTGCCGGCGCGACCGGCCCGTGCGGACCTGACTCAGAAATGTTTATCGACATGGGTAAAGAACCCTGTGGGCCTGACTGCGCCCCGGGCTGCGCCTGCGGGAAGTGGCTTGAGATTTGGAATGATGTGTTTATGCAGTACAACAAGACCGCAGACGGCATGTATGAGCCGCTTGCCCGCACCTGTGTGGATACAGGCATGGGTATTGAGCGAACCATCACGATCCTCAATGGTAAAAAGTCAGTGTATGACACTGAGATTTTCGCGCCAATCATCGCTGCTGTTGAAAAGGCGTCGCCCTATACCTACGGTACAGACGTGGAGAAGGATAAATCCACGCGCATCATCGCGGATCACACTCGCGCCGCAACTTTCATCCTCGGAGATCCCAGAGGGGTAAGTCCATCCAATGTGGGGGCGGGCTATGTGCTGCGCCGGCTCATTCGCCGCGCTGTGCGTCACGGGCGCAAGCTCGGCATTGAGGGTATCATGCTCTCGCCCATAGCGAGGGTTATCATCGAACAGCTGTCCGGCCCATACCCGGAACTTGCCCAGAACCAAGGCTTTATTATAGAAGAGTTTGATAAGGAAGAGGCGAAATTTCTTGAGACCCTTCTCAAGGGTGAGCGTGAGTTTGAGAAACTCTTGCCGAACCTGCTCAAAGACCCGCGCCGGCTCATGTCGGGGAGGCTGGCTTTCAAGCTCTATGACACCTACGGCTTCCCCATTGAGCTGACCGAGGAACTTGCCGCCGAGCAGGGCATGACCGTGAATCGCGCTGAATTCGACGATGCGTTCAAGAAACATCAGGAGCTGTCCCGCGCCGGAAGCGAGCAGCGTTTCAAGGGCGGGCTGGCTGATCAGGGGGATATGTCTGTGAAGTATCACACGGCCACCCATCTTATGCACCAAGCGCTTCGCATGGTGCTGGGAGACCATGTGGCGCAGAAAGGTTCGAACATCACCGCCGAGCGAATGCGCTTTGACTTTTCCCACAATGCTCCCATGAGCAGTGAGGAACTGATACGGGTTGAGCTTATCGTCAACGAGCAGATTAAACGGGATATGCCGGTTATAATGAACGTGATGAGCCTTGAAGAGGCGAAGGATTACGGAGCAATCGCCCTGTTTGGGGAAAAGTATGAGCCGCAGGTCAAGGTTTATACTATTGGAGATTTTTCCAAAGAAGTGTGTGGCGGCCCTCATGTGGAACGCACCGGAACGCTCGGCGTGTTCAAGATACAGAAGGAGCAGTCGTCTTCCGCTGGTGTGCGGCGTATCCGCGCTGTACTTGAGTAAAAAAGGGGAAAGGGAATGAAGAAAAAGATTATATGTGGCGCTTTTTTAAGCGTGGTTCTGACAGTAACGGCGTTTGCCCAGCTTGATCTACAGCCCGCAGCCATTGTGCGGCTCACCAGAAGCGAGCCGATCAGTGTTAAGCAGTTCCGCACTGAGGTTGAGCAGACCGTGCGAAGCAGCTTCTATCAGCAGTACGGGCGGCAGCCCACTGACGCTGAGGTACTAACAGCGTGCCGCTCACTCAGCGCCAGCGACAAACGGCAGGTGCTGGAGATGATGATCAATGAGCGGCTCGCGCTTCAAGCTGCGGCGAGGGATGGAATCACCATAACGGATAACCAGCTTAACCAGCAGGTACAGCAGCTTCGCACACAGATGGCCCAGCAGATAGGCCGCCAGCCCACTGACGCGCAATTTGCTGAGGCGCTCAAGTCTGAAACTGGCCTTGAGCTTACGGCGTTTCGTGAGCAACTGCGTAAACAGATGGTTACCCAGCAATATCTCATGTCCAAGAAGCAGGCGCTCATCAGTTCGATAAAGACACCGGCTGACGCTGAGATCAGCACTATCTATAACTTGAACAAGACCCAGTTTGTCCGGCCTGAAACCGTGCGTTTTTCCATGATTCAGGTTCCCTATGGCTCTGACCGCACTGTTTCCCGCAGGCTTGCCGAGCGTCTCGTCGCGGACATTGGTTCAAACCCGTCGCGGTTTGACGAGGCCGTGCAAAAGTCGCAGGCGCCCAATTCGGGTTATCAGGCCGGAGACGCTGGCTATCTGCCCCGGAACAGTCAAGCCCAGCAGCTTGTTGGCGCAGACTTCATCAACACCGCCTTTAGCCTGAAACAGGGCGAGGTGTCCAAACTCATCGAAGGGAATGCTGGCTATCAGATCATCAAGGTAACTGAAACCTATGAAATGAAGGCGCTTGACTTAGATGATATTGCTCAGCTTGGCTCATCCGTAACCGTGCGGCAGTACATTGCTAACACCCTGCTTCAGGAAGAACAGCAGCGGGTACTGACGCAAGCCTCCAATGAACTCGTGGCAGAACTGCGCACAGGCAATCCGCCGCCGTATCAAATAATGGAAGCCAACATCAACATAACGTGGTAGCCCATGGCAACTCGCAGAAGAGGCCGGATTCTGGCTTTTCAGGCGCTCTACGCCTGGGAAGCCTGTAGTAACACTGACGCTGGTGGAAAGAACAAGTCCCCTGCTTTTTCATGGCTGGACGATATTCTGAACCAGCTTGACGAAAACACCGCGCAATTTTCCCGCCTCCTTGTTACTGGAACTATCGAAAATATCAGAGCAGTAGACGCCATGATCCAGTCTCATCTTCAAAACTGGACCTTCTCGCGGGTACAGCGCGTTGACCTTGCCCTGCTCAGAATGAGTACCTATACCCTCATGTATCAGGCTGACATTGCCCCCACCATTGTTATCAATGAAGCTATAGGTATTGCGCAGGATTACGGCACTGATGATTCATACCGATTCATCAATGGGATGCTTGACAGCATCCGCAGAACCCTTGAGAAGACTGCTGCGGACCGCTGAAGCCCCTGACACGCCCCCCCAGCCATGCTATGCTGGCTTCATGAAGAAGATTTCGCTGACCGGTATAAAACCCACCGGCCTACTCCACATTGGCAACTATTTTGGGGCTATCAAGCCCGCGCTGGAACTGGCAAAGGAATACGACGCCCGTTACTTTATCGCTGACTATCACGCCCTAAATCTGATCAAGGACCCTAAGACCCTTGCCAGCTACACACGGGAAGTCGCTGCGGGCTGGCTTGCGGCTGGTCTGAACCCTGACGAGCTTATCTTCTATCGACAAAGTTCGGTGCCAGAGACCTTTGAGCTGACAACTATGCTCATGGCGTTCACGAGCAAGGGGCTTATGAACCGCGCCCATGCGTATAAGGCTGCGGTTCAGGTTAATCTTGAGAAGAACGAAGACCCTGACGCGGGTATCAACATGGGGCTGTATACCTATCCTGTGCTTATGGCGGCGGACATACTGCTCTTTGACCCGGACGTGGTGCCGGTTGGCAAGGATCAGGTTCAGCACGTTGAGATGGCGCAAGACATTGCCCAGGCCATTAACTTTAACTACAAGCAAGACTGCCTCAAAGTGCCGCAGGCGGTAGTCCAGGAGAGCGTGGCGGTGGTACCAGGGCTTGACGGCAGGAAGATGAGCAAGAGTTACGGGAACGCCATTCCCCTTTTCGCGCCTGAGCATGACCTACACAAGCTCGTCAAGCGCATGGTTACGAATTCCCAATCTGTTGAGGAACCCAAAGACCCTGACAGCTCGCAAATCTTTCAGCTTTACAAGCTGTTCGCGTCTGAGGAAGAACTTTTAGCACTGGCAGCGCGTTTCCGCAACGGCGGCATGGGCTGGGGCGAGGCTAAAGAGGAACTCTTCCGCGTGATGAACCGCGAACTCTTGCCCCTGCGCGAGCGTTTCAACGCCTTCATCGCCGACCCCACACGTCTTGACGCGATTCTGACCCAAGGCGCGGAAAAGGCGCGGCTCATTGCCCGCAAGACCATAGCGCGGCTCCGCAAAGCCACCGGCATAGACCGCTGATGAAGCGCACAACAGCCCCCTGGGAAAACCGTTTAGCCCATCGCGTAAGGTCCACACGTAGAAAAAGGAGGGGTGGTACAAGTCATTTCGCACGACTCTATACCACCCCTCCATCGTCCCCCTATGGATGTCCTTAACTATGCTGCTGATCCCGCATCCGCCGGGCATTTTCAAGGTTCTTGTTTATGACTGCGCTATCCGGTTCAATCCGCAGCGCCGCTTCATAGTCCTCGATAGCCCGGTCATAGTCCTTTTTGCCATAATACACATTGGCGCGACCGTTATACGCTTCACTATAATCGGGGTAAAAAGAGATCGCTTTGCTAAACTCTTCTATGGCTTTGTCGCGGTCCTCTTCGTCGTAATACAATTCGCCGCGGTAGAAATGCATGACGGCAATCCTATTCTTCGTTGAGGCGTCATTCGGCTCAATCCGCAGCGCCGCCTCATAGTCCTTGATAGCCCGGTCATAGTCCTCTTTGCCATAATACGCATCGCCACGGCTGACATACGCGGCGGCATTAGCGGGGTTAATCCCGATAGACTTGGTGTAGTCCGCGATGGCCTTATCATACTCCTCTTCTTCGCTATATATAACGGCCCGATTGTAGTACGACGAGGCGGCAAAATGGCGGTCTAGCTTAATTACCTTGGTGTAGTCCGCGATAGCCTTGTCATACTCCCCTTTTTCGCTATATGCAATGGCCCGATTGTAATACGCGGGGGCAAAATTGCGGTCTAGCTCAATTACCTTGGTGTAGTCCGCGATGGCCTTGTCATGCTCCCCGCTACAATCATAGGCGTAGCCTCTGTTGATATAGGGGCCGAGGTTATGATCCGGGTCAAGGCTGATTACCCTGTTTAAGTCCGCAAGGGCCTTGTCCGTGTCGCCGATTTCGCGGTACGCGACGCCCCGGTCGTTATACACGCCGAGAAAATCGGGGTTAAGCCTGATAGACTCGGTAAAGTCCGCGATAGCCTTGTGAGGCTCACCTTTGCTTTGATAGGCGCGTCCCCGGAAGTAATACGCTTCATCGTCATTGGGGAGTATCCTGATCACCTCGGTGTAGTCCGCGATAGTCTTGTCCACCTCCCCCAGGCGGTCATAGGCGCGTCCCCGGCTGCGGTACGGGTCGGCATTATCGGCCTCAAGCTTGATAGACTCGGTAAAGTCCGCGATAGCCTTGTCCATCTCCCCTTTGTGGTAATACGCGGTTCCCCGGTTGAAATACGTGGCGTCGTCAATAGGGAAAATCCTTAACATCTCGGTAAAGTCCGCGATAGCCTTGTCGAGGTTCCCCTTGCTGTAATACGCCCGCGCCCGGCCATCGTACGCGGTGGCATTATCGGGATCAAGCCTGATCACCTCGTTATAGTCCGCGATAGCCCTGTCCTTCTTCCCGCTGTCGTCATAGGCAATGGCGCGGTTGAAATACACTTTGGCATTAATCTGATCATCATTAGGCACAAGCTGAATAGCCTTGCTATAGTCCGCGATAGCCTTGCGTATTTCCCCTTTATCGACATAGGCATTTGCCCGGTTGTTATACACTGCGTAACTATCGGGGGCCAGCGCGTTTGCGCGGGTAAAGTCCGCGATAGCCTCGTCTAGGTCGCCGCTTTCGTAACGCGCAGCGCCACGGTTGTGATACGCGGCGGCGCTGCTCGGCTCCGCGCCGATTTCTAAGGTATAGCCCGCGACACGGACATGGGACCCTTTGCTAAAATACGCGGTAGCGCGGTTGGTCTGCACAGGAGCGTAATCAGGGTCAAGCCTGATGGCCGTGTCATAGTCCGCGACAGCCTTGTCATGGTCATTTTTGCTGATATACGCATCGCCGCGATTGGTATACGCAGCGGCAAGATTGGGGTCAAGCTCAATAGCCTTGTCATAGTCCGCTATGGCGCTGTTTATGTCCCCTTTGCTGGCATACGCGAGGCCGCGCTTGGTGGTATACGCGGCGGCATTAGCGGGGTCAAGCTCAATAGCCTTGTCATAGTCCGCAATGGCGCTGTCTATATCCCCTTTGCGGACATACGCGAGGCCGCGATTGGTATACATGGCGACATTAGCGGGGTCAAGCTCAATAGCCTTGTCATAGTCCGCTATGGCACTGTCTATATCCCCTTTACTAGCATACAGGAGACCACGATTGAGATACGCGACGCCGTTACCGGGGTCAAGCCGTATCCCCTGGGTAAATTCCGCAATGGCGCTGTCTAGGTCCCCTTTGCTGGCATACGCGCTGCCACGGTTGAAATACGCGAGGATAGTACCGGGGTCAAGCCCGATAGCCTGAGTATAGTCCGTAATGGCGCTGTCTAGCTCCCCTTTGAGGAAATACGCATTGCCCCGGTTGAAATACGCGGCAACATAACTGGGGTCAAGTCCGATAGCCTGGGTATAGTCCGCGATGGCGCTGTCTAGCTCCCCCTGGCTGGCATACGCATTGCCTCGGTTGGTATACGCGGCAGCGTCCCCACCCTCAATCTGCGGCACTTCTTCGTCCAGAAACTCAGTTTCCGCCGGCAATCCAGTTTCCGTGTCCACATCCTTCATAGTAAACCTCCTCTTAATTACTCCTTACCGGAGTTTCGGTCGCAAGTCTGCGGCTTGAAGCCACAGGCGTGCGCTTATAGCAACACTCGGTACGCAACGCCTTCTCACGCCCGCGCAGCGTTGAGCCGCCTAGCACTCCCGCCTCCACTGGGCGTCTTCAAGCCTATCCCTGGCAATAGCCTCATCGGGGTTGAGCCGCAGCGCCGCCTCAAAATCCGCTATGGCCAAGGCATAGTCCCCTTTACGGCAATACACAAGGCCACGATTAGTATATGTTAAGGCTTGCTCAGGCTCAAGCCGTATCGCCTGGGTACTGTCCTCAATAGCCCGCTCATAGTCCTCTTTGCCGCTATACGCAAGCCCCCGGTTGGCATACGCGGCGGCAAGATTGGGGTCAAGCTCAATAGCCTTGTCATAGTCCGCTATGGCCAAGTCATAGTCCCCGTTGTCGCTATACGCAATACCTCGGTTGTTATACGCGAGCGCATAATCAGGGTTAAGCCGTAGCACCTGAGTAAAGTCCGCTATGGCCAAGTCATAATCCCCGTTGTCGCTATACGCAATACCTCGGCTGCTATACACAAAGGCATCATGAGGCTTAAGCCGTATCACCTGGGTAAAGTCCTCAATAGCCCGCTCATAGTCCCCTTTGCCGTGATACGCAATGCCCCGGTTGTTATAGGCGTCGGAGTTATTGGGGTTAAGCCGGATCACGCGGTTGAGGTCCTCAATAGCCCGCTTATAGCTCCCTTTGTCGCTATACGCCATGCCTCGGTTGCTATACGCGAGCGCATAATCAGGTTTAAGCCGTAGCGCCTGGTTACAGTCCGCAATAGCCCGCTTATAGTCCCCTTTGTCGCTATACGCAAGCCCCCGGTTGGCATACACGGCGGCAAGATTAGGGTCAAGCCGAATCGCTTCAGTAAAGTCCGCTATGGCCAAGTCATAGTCCCCTTTGTCGCTATACGCAATACCTCGGTGGTTATACGCGAGCGCGTAATCAGGGTTAAGCCGTATCACCTGGGTAAAGTCCTCAGCAGCCCGCTCATAGTCCCCTTTGTCAGCATACACACGACCACGTCTGGCATACGCGGCGGCAAGATCAGGGTCAAGCCGAATCGCTTCAGTATAGTCCGCTATGGCCAAGTCATAGTCCCCTTTGCCGCTATACGCAATGACTCGGTTTACATACGCGGCAGCGTTACCGCCTTCAATCCGCGACCCCGCGTCATTCGGAAACTCAGTTTCCGCGTCCACATTCTTCATAATAAACCTCCTCTTCTCGTACCTCTGTAGAGTCAGTATACCCTATCATCTCCATAGGTGAAAGCAGCGCAAGCGCGGTGGCGTTCTAGATACGCGCCAATGCTTGCGCGTTGTTACCGATACCACCACTTGTTTATTCTCATTATTCCCTGTTAATTGTTAGTATACGGCGTATGCCGGTAACACTATGTGCAATGCCGCGTAAGCGGCGAAGGATCAGTATCATGTTAGAATACACATTGGAAGCCAACGAACTTACCGATAAGCCGGGCGACCTCCGCGCTCAGGTTATCAACGTTGCATCGCGTACCCAGAACGACATTGTAGACGACATCATGAAAATCGGCGCGGGCCTCACCCGCTCGGATGTTGTCTCGGTTCTAGAGGCTGAAAAACAGGTCATCAGGAACACCATTGCCGAAGGCGGCGCGGTCAACACGGAACTGTTCAACGCCTTCCCCAGCATATCCGGCGTCTTTGACACCCCAGACGAAGCCTTTGACCACAGCAAGCACAAGATCAAGATCAACCTGCAGCCCGGCATAGCCCTGCGCTCCGTCGTCTCCCAGGTAAAGCCCAAGCGCGTCGCGGCGGTCTTAACCGGAACCGTCATCACCTCGGTAACCGACCTCAAGACCGGCTCGATCAACGGCGCTCTCACCCCCGGACGGGACGTCAAACTCTCCGGCGTGAAGTTAAAGATATCCGGGGACAATCCCAGCGTGGGCCTCTACTTCGTACCCGCAGGTGGCGGCGTCGAGGTCAAAGTCGACCCCTCCGACATCGTGATAAACAACCCCGCCGAAGTCATCGCCGTAATCCCGGCCCTCTCCGCCGGGACTTACCACGTGCGGATAATAACGCAATTCTCCCGCAGCCGTGATCTCAAAACCCCTCATACCTTCACCTTTGACAAAGAATTAACCGTCAACTAAGCCTCCCACTATGCTGGGACACCGACTCCCACCGTAATGGGACACCAACTCCCAGCATAGTGGGACTCTGACTCCCAGCATAGCGGGACACCGACTCCCACCATAGTGGGACACTGACTCCCAGCATAGTGGGACACAGACTCCCACCATACTGGGACACTGACACCCACAATAAAGGGACACCGACTCCCCACATACTGGGACACTGACTCCCAGCATAGTGGGACTCTGACTCCCAGCATACTGGGACACTGACTCCCACCATAATGGGACACTGACTCCCAGCATAGTGGGACACCGACTCCCAGCGTAGTGGGACACCGACTCCCAGCGTAGTGGGACACCGACTCCCAGCATAATGGGACACCGACTCCCAGCATAATGGGACACCGACTCCCAGCGTAGTGGGACTCTGACTCCCGCCATAATGGGACACCGACTCCCAGCATAGTGGGACTCTGACTCCCGCCATAGTGGGACACCGACTCCCAGCGTAGTGGGACACCGACTCCCAGCGTAGTGGGACAGCGACTCCCAGCGTAGTGGGACAGCGACTCCCAGCGTAGTGGGACTCTGACTCCCGCCATAATGGGACACCGACTCCCACTATAGTGGGACACTGACTCCCAGCGTAGTGGGACAGCGACTCCCAGCATAGTGGGGAATGTCGTCCCACTACGTGGCGGAGGTGTTCCACCCTATGTGGTGAAGCCATTCCCCACTACGCGATGGAGGTGTTCCATGCTACGCAGGGGAATGGATCCCCACTATGCGGTGGAGGTATTCTCACTACGCGGTGAAGCCATTCCCCACTATACCGTGGAGCTACTCGCCACTACGCCGTGGAATGGCTCCACCCTACGCCGTGAAGCCGTTCCACCCTACGCCGTGAAGCTGTTCCCTGCTATGCGGTAAAGCAGTTCCACCATACGCTGTGAAAGTGTTCTCCGCTACGCCGTGAAGCTGTTCCACCCTACGCCGTGAAAGTGTTCCCCGCTACGCTGTGAAGCTGTTCCATGCTATGCCGGGGAATGTCGCCCCACTATGCGGTGTGTCTGGCTCACCTTATGCGATGGTCTACAGATTAGCCAGACTACCCAGATGTTTCATACTTACCCCCTTAAACCCATCCTAATCTATGGACGTCTGGGTAAGCGGTGGACACGAATCCCTCTAGGCTACGCGGTGGAGCGTCTCCACACTATGCGTGAGCGGCGGTACAACAGACCGTGCGGGCGCTTGACATATTCTTGTGCGCGTATTATAAGTTAGCAGGTTCTAACTGTTAAGGTTAGATAAGGGAACGATGTTGCCGCCGGATCGGGCGCGGGCTGTTTTGGGTCAAACCTCTCCCTGAAAGAGCTACTGTGTCCGGTTCGGTTTTTTGGAGGCGCTATGAACACTGCGGGTGATTGTGTATCGCTGGATATGACGCTGGCGCGGCATTGTGCGCCGGTCTTGCTGGGGAAAAAACCAGCGGCTCTCTTTCCCATGCCTCGTGGCTGGGACGAAACGCTGGCCAAGGCACCGCCGCTGGGAAATATGCGCTTTCTGTCGCTACAGCGGCCAGGGCAGCACGCGCTGGTTTTTTCCTATCATCCACGGCTCTTGTCTCGTACGCTGGATACAGCGGGGATGCGTGAAACGCTCGGCGCGTTAGGCTATCCAATGGTGGAGAGGGGTAATACTGGGCCATGTCTTGCTTTTCTGGAGCAGCGGTTCCGTGAGGGCGCGGGTTTTCCTCACGAGGTCGGGTTTTTCCTCGGCTATCCTCCTGAGGATGTGCTTGGGTTCATCCGCCATCAGGGGAGCCACTGTAAATTATGCGGCATGTGGAAGGTCTACGGCGACGCGGCGCGGGCGGCTGTCCTGTTTGCCGAATACGCAGAGTGCAGAGAACGCTTGCTGAGACACGTTCAAAACGGCGGCGCAATTGTGAGAGAGAAACCGTCCACGGCGTTGGCGGGTTAAAGGCGCTGGCTTGTTCAGTTACATCGCATGGAGCTGTCCACAACAGATGTTGAGGCACAGTTTCACATACATTTTAGGAGGCCTATATGAGTAAGGCGGTAGTTGTTTATTGGAGCAGTACGGGAAACACCGAGGCTATGGCTAAGGCGGTGGCAAAGGGTTTGCAGGAGGGCGGCGCGGACCTTACGCTGCTTGACACCAGCAAGGCACAGGCAGACCTTATCGATCAATACGAGCTGTTCGCGTTTGGATGCCCAGCGATGGGGGCTGAGGTGCTGGAAGAAGAGGAGTTCGAGCCTTTTTTCAAGTCCATTGAGGGGAAGCTGGCCGGGAAGAAGGTTGCGCTGTTCGGCTCGTATGGCTGGGGCGATGGTCAGTGGATGCGGGACTGGCAGAAGCGGACAACGGATGCCGGGGCGCTGGTGTTCGAGGAGGGTTTTATCCAGCAGGAAGCCCCGGATGAGGAGGCGAGCGCCGCGTTTGGCAAACGGTTCGCGGCGTTCTAGGCGATGCGTGATGGGCGGGTTACGGGTTAGCCCGCCCATGTTATGTGTTGAGAGGAGTATGGTATGAGTGTGGTGATTATTGGGGGAAATGACCGGATGGTATGCCGGTATCGGGACATTTGCCGGGAGCATGGGTGTAAAGCGAAGATTTATACGCAGCCTATGGGGAACTTGGAGTGTCTGATGGGGAACCCTGATCTGATTGTGCTGTTCACGAATCCAGTGGCGCATGAGATGATCAGGATTGCGAAGAAGAAGGCGGCAGCTCAGGCGATACCGTTGGTGCAGTCGCACTGCGCGAGTTGTAGTTCATTGCGAAATGTGCTGGCGGCGGCGAAGAGGGACGGCGTGAATATGGGGAGCAAGAGGGACAAAGAGGAGCGGCGCGCCTGACCAGTCCTCACGTCTAAAAGCGTGGGGATTCTTGGTTCGCCGCCCCTGATCGTTATCTAAATACCAACACTAGTTTCCTACCTTTTGCCGTTCCACCGCCTTCCCGTGCCAGAGGTTTTATGGCGGATTGAATAAATACCGTTATGCTAGTATTCTTGCCTCTATGAAAAAGATACAGTATCTGCTTTTAGTGTGCGTACTCTGTGCGCTGCATGGAACGCTTTACGCGCAAAACTCTTTCAACATGACCGATGTTCTCGGAAGGCGGGTCAGCTTTAACGCGATCCCACAGCGGGTTATAAGCCTCAGTCCGGGTGTTACCGAGATACTCTTTGCCATAGGCGCGGGGACGCAGGTGGTGGGCGTTACTGAATACTGCAACTACCCGCCGGAAACCGCGAACCGAACTAAGGTCGGCGGGTTTTCGGGTATCACGGTTAATGTTGAACAGATCGTGGTACTCAAGCCGGACCTGGTGATTGTCTCTGGGGAAATGCACGAGCGTATCATTGCCTTACTCGACGGCCTTGGGATCAAGTCCTTTGCGGTTGAGCCATCAAGCTTTGCTCAGGTTTACACGACCATTGAAATCATAGGCCAGCTCACAGGGCATGAGTCAGGCGCGTCCCGTGTGGTTGCCGCTATGCGCGCCAAGATAGTGCGGGCGCAGGTGCGGCGCGGAAATCAGGAGCGCCCTGGTGTGTTCTGGGAACTGACCGACGATCCGCTTATGAGTATTGGCGGCAATACGTTTATCAGCGAGGCCATTAGTCTGGCTGGCGGGAAGAACATTTTTGAAGACCTTAGTGAGCGTTGGCCCATAGTGAGTGCGGAACAGGTGCTGTTGCGAAGGCCCGCGTGGATTCTGGCTGGCGACGATCACGGCGTGATTATCGAGCCGCAGGCGCTTGCGCGGCGTCCGGGCTGGTCGGCTTTACCGGCGGTGCGGAATAAACACGTTGCGCTGGTGAACGCGGATATGCTCTACCGTTACGGGCCGCGCCTTGCCGACGCGGTGCTGGCTATTGCCACCATTTTGTTTACGGACTGAATCAGTTCTATTATTAAGGAGCCTCCAACTGCTGAAGCGTTTTTCTCCACTGATGATCCTTCTTACTCTGCTCCTGATTCCGGCATTTCTGGCTGGCTTGGCGCTTGGTTCAGTGCTTTTTAGCCCAGCGCAGCTCATTGAGGCATTGCGCGACACCGAGGGAACAACGGCGCTCATTCTGTTTGAGATACGGCTTCCCCGTCTGATTCTAGCAATGGCGGTGGGCGCGGCTCTCGCGGTCTCAGGCGCGGCGTTTCAGGGCATCTTTCGCAATTCACTGGCTGACCCGTATGTAATAGGCGCGTCATCGGGCGCGGCCCTGGGCGCAGCCGTTGCCGTGAGCGCGGGGCTGACGTTTATCGGGCCGGTTTCGCCAATAGCACTCTGCGCCTTTTGCGGCGCGTTGATAGCGGTTGCTCTGGCCTTTAGCATAGCGCGAAGCGCGGGCAACCCACCGCCCGCGACCGCGCTCCTGCTTGCCGGAACAGCTCTCAGCGCGCTCTTTTCCTCCCTACTTTCGCTCATACTCCTGCTCAAGGATCAGGCGTTTCAGCGGGTGTATTTCTGGCTTCTGGGCAGCCTTAACGGAACCACCTGGGCAGCCTTACCAGCGGTTCTGCCGGTGATGGCGCTTGGCTGTCTCATCGTGTTTTTGCACGCCCGTCCCCTTGACCTGCTTTTACAGGGCGAAGACGTAGCCGAGAGTCTGGGCATTGAGGTACGCAAAACCCGCGCTGCCATCGCGTTTGGCGCGGCGCTTGCTACAGCCGCCGCTGTTTCCGCCTCCGGCGTCATCGGCTTTGTGGGTCTCATTGTCCCGCATACCATGCGGCTCCTCATTGGGCCGACGCACAAACGGCTTTTGCCTAGCTCTGCGCTTGCCGGAGCCTTGCTGGTACTTGTGGCGGACTGCGTGGCGCGAAGTGTGGCGGGAAGCCTTGAGTTGCCCATCGGCATTATCACGTCTTTATGTGGAGCGCCGTTCTTTATCTGGCTCCTTATCCGCCACGGCGGACGCCTCGGACGCTTATAAACATGGATACCCTGAAACTGGTCCCCCGGCTGGAACTGGAACAGCTTTCCATAGGCTTTGGTAAAAAGGCGATCCTGAGCGGCCTGACCCTTGCCATTAAGCCGGGCGAACTGATCGCGCTTGCCGGCCCCAACGGGAGCGGGAAAACCACGCTCCTCAAAACCATCGGAGGGCTTTTAGCGCCGCTCGCTGGCGCGGCAATGCTTGATGGACGGGACACTTCGCTTATGGACAAGCGGGAAAAGGCGCTGAAAATCAGTCTGCTCTTTCAAAGCGCCACATCCGACTGGGGTTTCACTGTTGAGGAGATGGTAAACCAAGGGCGTTTCCCCCACCACGGCTCTGTTAAGCGCGGCGCGGCGCAAAACACGCAGACAGCGGCCTTAGACAAAAATATCGTGGAAAAGGCGATACGCTCCGCCGGCTTGTTTGGCTTTGAACATCGTGTAGTAACCGAGCTGTCAGGCGGCGAGTTTCAGCGGGTACTCATTGCCCGCGCTATGGCTCAGGGAGCGGGCTTGCTCCTGCTAGACGAGCCAGCCAATAACCTTGACCCAAAGTATCAGTACATGGTGATGAGTCTGGTGCGTTCAATGACCGCCCGTGGTCGTGTCGCCATTGTGAGCCTCCACGATCTTAACCTTGCCAGCCTCTATGCGGATCGGGTCATGCTCGTGGGTAATGGCGGCCTTGTGGCAATGGGCAGGCCAAGCGAAGTGTTGCAGGCAGCTACCCTTGAAGCTGTCTTCGGCATCCCCCTCGTGATTGCCCCGCACGTCCACGATCCTCATATACAGGCCGTGTTTCCGCCCCTGCCAGATACACCGGAGCGACCTGTGTGATGGTTATTAGACGATGATCTCAATCAAGCGTTTGCTACTGATATGTTTCTGTTTCTTACCACTTGTTTCCCTCCATGCTCAGTCGCCCCTTGTGCCGCTATCCAACACAGCCCTGGAACAAGAACGCCGTGAGGCGCTGATTGACGCGCTTAATGCCCGCGAGGTTCTGTTTGAAGAACGTTCTCTGTTTTCCACTGGAGGCTTTGGCTCATCAATCTATGTTAACGTTCATCCAGAAACCCCAAATCCCAACGCTGCCGGCACACGGCTTATAGTGGCGATCCCTCTTGCGGGAACTAAGGCTTCAGAAGGCGCGTTTTCGTTTGGCATAGAGGCCGGACTTGCGTTCATTGAAGCAATCCGCGAACAGAGTGAGCTTCTTTCAATACCTGTGCTTATCGCCTTTCTGGGAGACGAGACCGCGAAGCTGCCAAAGGAACAGAGGCGTCCCCATCTGGGGCTGGTAGACCTGTATACCACGCTCGACAGTCCTGAAACCACAGTTCTGCTGTATGTAGACATAGAAACCGCGCCGGAACAAGTGCTTATCCATCACGGCGCGGCATATACCATCACGGCTCGAAACGCGCTTGAGGGCCTGAACACGCTGTGCAAAAGCCAGCGCCTCCCTTATACGCTGGCGGTTCGTTTCAACGAGCTATACAAACTTGGCCTTGTTGACGGGCCGGACGTGATCACTGACGCGGCTGAACAGGACATCAACGCGCTTTATCTGGAAACCGGAAAGCGCCCGCAAGCGGCCAATGGCGCGACTATAGCCCCTCAGACCCTGGCGGATACGCTTGTCAGTTATGCCGCGTCCCTCGCCCTGACACTAGAGAATCTTGACTATCACTTCCTGATTCTTGACTTCTTTGGAAACCTTATCATTATCTCAGAAACACTGGCTGTTACGCTTTTTGCGCTGATTATGGCCGTGTTCTTCTTTGCCCTGCTCGTGTATACCATTACCCACCGCAAGCGATGGCTCATGCAATGGGGAAGTTTCATCAGGCGTATCTGGGTTCCCGTGCTTTTTGTTTCTATTATGACACTGTGTCTGGAGATATCCGGCTCGTTTATCACGCTGGTATCAAACGTATTCGCCATTGATCCTCGCATTGTTGATTATGGGCGGGCAGGTTTTAGAATACTTATGGCGCTGTTTCTGTTTTCCCTCTGTTCTCCCCTACAGCAGGTACTGAGGATACCGCGAAAGGCCATTTTCTACGGCAGTATCGCAATGCTCTTTGTTACCCTGGGCGTGTTTATCGCAATCTTGTTTGATATTACGCTTATACCGCTGCTTCTGTCGGTCTTTCTGCTTACGACCCTCGGTGGTTTTATCAGAATCCCGTTTTTGACGTATCTCTGTGCCTATACTCTGCCTATACTCTGCCTTAGCCGACTCCTGAATATGTTTGCCGTTGGTGGTGAGAAACTCGCCGGCATCATACTTTCAGAAAACATTCAGACTTCTCTCTACTTCACCGTTGCCATGTTACCTTTTATGCTCATACTTGAACGGGCCAAGGCGCTTTCCGAGCGTCAGCACACGTTTAAGAAACCGTCAGGTATATCGAGTGTGGACACGCAGCGCAGCATTATTATCCGGCGGCTTATAGGCTCGGCAGGCGTCTTACTGGCCGGCGTGGTGGTATTCATGGTGTATATGAACGGACTGGCAAAGGTTCCTCTGGCAGAAGCAGAGCGGCGGAATCTTGTTGAGGAGGCTGGAAGTACCTCGCCGGATATTCTTACCATAAAGATTACAACACAGGTGTTTCTTGAGCGGCGGACAGTACAGATCAACTTGTCGGCGCGTGGAGAACCCGCTCGTTTTGACCTGTATCTGGATTCAAATGATGGAAGTCAACCGGTTCTGTACTCCACGCCCATGCCGTTTGAGGCGAATGAGCAAAGAAATTCGCTTGCCCTCCTTATGGGCGAAGGCCCGCCAAACCCGCTGACACTTGAGATTGTGGTTCCGCTGGATTTCTTCGGCGTCTTGCGCGTCGAAGCGCTCTATACCGCCTGGGACCCGGCCATTGACTCTCTGCCGCCCCCCACGACCGATGACTACCTATTGAAGGTAAGCAAAACCATACCTATTTCATAGGCCAACCCGCTTAGGTCTATACCCAATTCAATTGGCTCAGGAGGTATTTCAATTAGCTATAAACCCAATTCAATTGGCTCTATCCACAATTCACTCTGTTGAGCTTGCGCTGTTATGAAGCAGTTTCCCGATGATGTCGCGGTTGTCGAGCAGGGAACTTAACGAAAGGCCCTGGTGAAGCCGGGCGATGGTTTGGGCAAAGAGCTTGGTGATGTTTACACTGATGTACCATTCACGCTCAAGCAGGGGTTCGTGGTAGATGGCGTTAGTACCGATGAGCCGGTAAAAAAGCCCGTCCTTATAGGCCTGGTCAAAATAGCTGATCGCGTCCCCGGAAAAGAGCGGCAGACCAATCGCGGCTATCACCTTGCCCGCGCCCTGCTCCTTGAGAAACTTCATGGCTTTGAGAAGCGTACCGCCGGTTCCCAGCATATCGTCAACAATAAACACGGTCTTATTCCTCACGTCTCCCAGTAGCTTGATCTCGGCGATGTTGTTCTCCATTGCGTCCTTGGATACACGGGAATAGTCGCGCTCTTTGTAGAGAAGTGCCAGAGGCTTTTTGAGCGCTGCCGCGTAGAACTTGTTGCGGTCAACCGCGCCGGTATCCGGCGATACCACGACAAAGTCATCGTTAAGCACATCAGAAAGCTGCGAGAGTACGCGGATAATCTGATAGCTGGGGTGAAGATTCTCAAGGCGCGTATAGTTAAACGAGTTCCCGATCTCCCGTGAATGGATATCCAGCGTGATAATCCGGTCTACGCCCAGAAACTCAAGCATCTTCCCAACGCGGCTCGCGGTGAGCCCTTCCCGGCCCTTCTTCTTGTGTTGACGGGAATATGGATACGTGGGCGCCACCAGCGTTACCTGTTCCGCGCCGGCCTGCTTGATCGCGTCTACCGTAACAAAAATGGTCATAAGATGGTCATTCACCGAAAAGACCTTTTGCGTCTCGCCGTCGTTAAAGTTCACTGGATAACGGTTCTCCACATCCTGCACAAGGTAGACATCTTTCCCCCGTATTGATTCCATGAGTTCCGCCTTGACCTCGCCATTGGGGAAGAGCGAGAAACGGGTAGGAATCTTAAAATGAGGGATACGGAAATGCCCGACATCCCCGGGTACGTGGTACGCCGGGTCATGGACATCATTTATAAAGTTGATCTGCTTTGCCACAAAAGCCGCGTCCAGTCCGTATCGGATGGCCAGTTCAGCCGCAATATGCTTAAAGCTCCGACAATAACCTTTTTTAAGGTGGGTAATGACTTCATCGGCAAAAACTTCACCGCCTGGACAGGCTACGACAGCAAGGTTCGCCGGGGTGGAATAGTTCATGGGTAGTCTTATGTACCATGACACGGTTTAATTTTCAAGTATCGTAATTTCAACCCGCCGGTTTCGCCGCATCCCTGTCTCAGTGCGGTTATCCGCTATAGGCCGTTCCGCGCCATAGCCCCGAACCACAACGCGGTCGGAGCTGCGTATGTTTTGCTCAATCAGGTAGTCCGCGACTACCGACGCCCGCTCAAGGGAGAGCTTCGCCCGGCTTTCCTCAGTGCCTGCAAGGGCTGTATGGCCGCCTACCAGTATGTCGCGGTCTCTGTGGCGCAGGAGTATCTCGCCAATCTTGCCGAGCTTCGCCTGCTCCTCCGGCAGTAAGGCTGCCGAATCTCCCAGAAACTGGATGTTCTCAACACTGAGTGTTATTCCATCATCCGTTTCCCTCACAACAATATCATTATCAAGACCAAGTTCGCTCAGTTCCTCGGCAATCTCCTCAGCCATGCTCTTTTTGTCCATTGGCTCGGCCTCAATGATCTCGGCCTGCGCCCGTCCTTGGTACTCAATGGTATTGCCGTTGGACAAGTTAAAAACCATACGGAAGTGTTCCTCATAGAAAACCGGCTGTCCCAGCGCAATGTCCCAATACACCACCTGATCACTTGCGCCCATGATCCGTACCGGGTAGAAGGTTGCGGATTTGATTGTTGGTTCAGCAAAAACGCGGTAGGACACGGAAAAGGCCGGATAGCGCTGTCCCTGCCACTCCCGTTCACCCAGAAAGGTATAGTGAGCGGTGAAAGGTATCTTGTACGGCTCAGCTATGTTGAATGTTTCGCGGAAATCGTGCGCCTCAGCGCCCTCAGCCGACCATGTATCGCCGGCCTTCAGGTCATGGTTCGGGAAGACAGGTACGTTCCGTACCATAGGCATGAAGTAAGAGGGGTCTACGGCGAGATAGCCCAAGGCGTCGCGGCTGAACTCGGACTTATACTCCCGCGACCACTGGAAACTCTGTCCTCTGTCAGCCCCTTCCGCCTTTTCCGCAGTCTGGAATACGGCGCGGTGTTCCGCGCTGTTGGCATTAACGCCGCTTACCTCAGCCGCGATACGGTTCAGGATTTCAGAGTGATGATCAAAGCGCCGGTTGACATAGACGTCTTCCTCAACTGTGGAGAGTATCCTGAACTTATCACCGGTCTTATGTTTATAAGCAAAGCGTTCCGCCCTAAGCACGGGACAAACAAAGAGTCCCAAAAACAGGATGCAGGAAAGCCTCATACGTGTGTTTATCATTATGTGTTTATCATTATGTGTTTAACATCGGTACACGTTGTGTGCGGTACGTATTTTGCGCGTAAAAAGTATGGTACAACCCTTGACTTTTTTGTTCTCTCAAGGTATAAAATAAGCATAGGGCCTATAGCGCAGTTGGTTAGAGCTACGGACTCATAATCCGTCGGTCCTTGGTTCAAGTCCAAGTAGGCCCAGAGTAAGGCTGTATCGGGTGTTGCAGTCTTGCTTCTCCTTTCAAAGGTTTTGTTCTAGTGTTGTCCGCCAAGCAAGGCCGTATCAAATGATGCGGTCTTGCTTCTTTTTACAAAGGTTTAGGACTACAAAAATTCTTCGTAATATGCCACTCTCACGTTACATGATATATCCAATAATGATTGATATAAACAGCATTACTCTTTTTGCAAATGTAAGAGACAGCGCGCTTTTACGCTCATTACACAAAACGCTTAGGCTGCTCGCGCTTGAACACCATGAAGCGCCGAAGATTGCGCCACGTCTGGCGCGTTCATGGGCGAAGTTTAGCGCGACTATAGCTGGTTTTGAGGTAAACGCGCCGTCTTTCTACCACGCGCTGACCTTTCTCACGCTCACTGACGATAACCAGTTCACCCACGCCGCCGAAACCGGCGCTGAACTGCCGCCCTTGCTTGCCGCGCTCGCCAAAACCGACCTGTCGCGTTTGGGCAGAATCGCGGTGTATGACGTTGCCGCCCTAGGCGTTCAGGTTGCCGGACGCCTGCGGAACGCGGGGTTTGAACAGGCAGCGCACGGCATTGAGGTAGAAGCGCACGCGCTCAATGCCGCAGGTGTACAGCAAGCGCACAACAGCGTGTTTCCCGCGCAGGGCGACTGGGGCGAGCGCCTTCCCGCGTTTGTCGAATACCTCAAGGCCAATGGCGCGGGACAAGTGGGGCTATACCACGCCTTCCACTGGGGCGGCGCCCTCGCGGACGGGGCTTTAACGCCGGTACGCAAACCAGACCCGGTGCGTCTGGCTGATCTTTCAGGCTACGAGGAACAGCGCTCGGTCGTTGTGGCAAATACGCTCCGTTTCCTTGAGGGGGGAAGCGCGAACAACCTTTTGCTCTACGGCGACCGGGGAACCGGCAAATCCGCCACAGTCAAGGCGATCTGCAACGAGTACGCGGTACGGGGCTTACGGCTTCTGGAGCTTCCCAAGCAGAGCCTCTCCGAACTTTCCCTCATTCTTGAAACCTTGGGTTCCCGCGCCATGCGCTTTATCATTTTTATTGATGACCTTAGTTTTGAGGCAATTGACGACTTCTTTACCAGTCTGAAAATGCTCCTTGAGGGCGGCATTGAGGCGCGTCCGGCAAACGTGGTGATCTACGCCACGAGTAACCGCCGGCATCTGGTTAAGGAACGCTTCGCCGACCGTCCCACTGCGGCGCAGGCTGACTCTGAGGTACGCGCCTTTGACACCATGCAGGAGCAATTCTCCCTCGCCGACCGTTTTGGCCTGACTGTGGTTTACACAAGTCCCAGTCAGGATGAATACCTGAGCATAGCCGAGCATATTGCTACACAGCGCGGCATCCTCTTGCCCGAAACGTACGCAGCGGAGCGGGGCGTGTTTCGGGAAAACGCGATCCGCTGGGAGCGCTGGTTCAATGGCCGCTCGCCCCGTACCGCCGTGCAGTATGTGGACTGGCTTGCTGGCGGCGCGGGCTTCCCGTGGCTTACTCTCGCTGAAAGCCGCTAAATCTTACCTTCAATCGCTCTGTCTATTTCTTCTGGTAAGTGAAATGGCTCTCTTTGTATAAAGAGACTTTTTTCGTTAAACTTATCTTAGATTATGGAAAACACTATTGAAATACTGGACACAAGCCTGCGCGATGGAGCGCAGGGAGAAGGAATCACTTTTTCAGTTCACGACAAACTCGCGGTGGCAAAGGCGCTTGACGCGCTGGGTGTAACGTGGATCGAGGCTGGGAACCCAGGCAGTAATCCTAAGGATGCGGAGTTTTTTCGCCTTGCTGCAGACCTCAAGCTGGAATATGCGCGGCTCTGTGCCTTTGGCTCTACCCGCAAGAAAGGCGTCAGGCCCGAAGACGACAAGCAGCTCCAGAGCCTGCTTGACGCAAACACCGAAGCGGTAACGATTTTCGGGAAAAGCTCATATCTCCATGTAACCCAGGTGCTTATGGTTGAACCGGCGGAGAATCTCGCCATGATTGGGGATACAGTGGCTTTTTTCAAACAGCGTGGGCGATTCATGATCTACGACGCGGAACACTTCTTTGACGGCTTTGCTGAAAACGCGGACTATGCGTTAAGCACTCTGAAAACCGCGCTTGCTGCTGGCGCTGACCGGATCGTACTTTGCGACACTAACGGCGGCGCATTCCCCGACGCCATTGAGCGGGGCGTGAAGGCGGCTCTGAGCGTGGTGTCTGGCGCCATGCCCGGCGTGTCCCCTGTGGCGCCAGACACCAGTGCCTCGTCTACCGCAAACGTCGTGGCGCCAGACACCCGTGCTGCGTCTGACGTTATCATTGGCATACACGCCCATAACGACAGCGACCTTGCCACCGCCAATTCGCTGGCGGCAGTGAAGGCGGGCTGTCGCCATATTCAAGGTACGCTTCTTGGGTTTGGGGAGCGCTGCGGCAATACCGCGCTGGGATCGCTTATACCTAGTCTGGAACTCAAGCTGGGGCTGCGCTGCTTGCCCCCTGGCAAGCTCGAACATATTTCCACTATTTGCCGGCAGATCGCCGAGATTGCCAATGTTTCCATGCCGAATATGCCCTATGTGGGTTCCCATGCCTTTGCCCACAAAGCCGGTATGCATGCTGATGGCATTCTCAAGCTGCGCGCCTCTTTTGAGCATATTGACCCAGCCTTTGTCGGCAATGACCGGCGTTTCCTCATGAGCGAGGTCGGCGGGCGCTCCGCCATTGCTGAGCGGGCGCGGAAGCTGGAGCCATCCCTTACCAAAGACCATCCAGTAGTCAGCGCCCTTGCCGCCCGCCTGAAAACCCTTGAGGCTGATGGCTGGCAGTTTGAGGGCGCAGACGGCAGTTTTGAGCTACTGGTACGGCGGGAACTGGGGCGTTATCAGCCCCTCTTCAAAATCATTGCCTACCGCGTTGTTACCGAACACCCCAATGGGGAAGCCATTGCCTGCTCCCACGCCTGGGCAAAAGTCTGGGTCGATGGCCAGGACGATATCGCCGCTGCCGAGGGAGCTGGGCCGGTCAATGCTTTGGATAGCGCCCTCCGCCGGGC
>JAISAE010000095.1 GCA_031266875.1 Treponema sp. | reverse complement strand
CTTCCGTTGGGGTCAGTCTACCCAAACGTTGGGCTTAGCGAGCCTTCCGTTGGGCTTGGCGAGCCTTCCGTTGGGGTCAGTCTACCCAAACGTTGGGCTTAGCGAGCCTTCCGTTGGGGTCAGTCTACCCAAACGTTTCGGTCAGCAAGCCCAACGCTTCTATCACCCTACCCCAACGCTTCTATCAACGCCCCCAACGCTTCTATCACCCTACCCAAACGCTTCTATCAACGCCCCCAACGCTTCTATCACCCTACCCAAACGCTTCCAACGCCCCCAACGCTTCGGTCGCCAAGCCTTCCGTTGGGGGCGACATGGGTGGCGGCTACTACAATGAATGTGGGGACAAAAATTACAGAGCTTTTTTCAACTATTTATTCCTGGTTAATGGAGCGCAGAAAGCTGCTAAGTCCGTGTAGAGGATTTTCCCGCTGCTCTATGGAAAGGTGTACCTCAAAGTTCTTGTGGACAACGCGGATTTCTTTGCCGATGCAGTCCTGTACTGATATAGAGCCAATATCAGGTAGAGAATGGCGCTTTCGCGGAATAAACGTATAGTGCTGGCCGTCAAAGCACACGCGAGCGATGCGGCGCGGGACAGTTACTATCGATATGACAAAGTCATCTGATTCGTCACCGCCGAGGCTTAACGAATAGCCCGGTTGCAGGATATGCAGGTTCTGTCTCCCACGGGTGGCAGGTTGATCCTTCACAAACAGGGAAAGCATGGGCGGTATGGCAGAGGCATTCCCTGGACTGAACAGCGCTTGCTCCATGACTACACCCATCATCCGATTCGGAGCATTGTGGAGCCGCGTCGTAGTCAGTAACGCAAGCACCGCGATTGCGAGTAGCATGAGGCCACCCACGCCTATTACAACAAAAAAGAGCGCATCTGCGGGGATGGATAGTACGGGAAGCATAATACGTGGCCACTTTAGTGGCTGAGACGGTTTTTCCGGCGCGGGCGCTGGAACTTCCTCTCGCGGCGTAACAGCGGGGAACGCTCCTATCTCTATGGCAGGTAGTTCCGGCTCTTGCGCTTGGGTCTCTGGCACCAGCGGAGTGGCGGATGGGCGCGAAGTTGGCGGTACTTGGGTCTCTGGCACCGACGGAGTAGCGGACGGGCGCGAAGTTGGCGGCGCTTGGGTGTCTGACACCGACGGAGTGGTGGATGGGCGTGAGGCCAGCGGCACTTGGGTCTCTGACACCGGTGGAGTGGCGGATGGGCGCGAGGCTAACGGCGCTTGGGTCTCTGACACCGGTGGAGTAGCGGATGGGCGCGAGGTTGGCGGCGCTTGGGTCTCTGACACCGGTGGAGTAGTAGACGCTTGGGCGACTGAGGCTTGAGCGGGTGATGACAAACGTAGATGGGAACCACGGGGAATCGGTATAAACTCAAAGCTCACGCCGGAATAGTTCAAACGAGTTGCGATCTCGGGGATCAGGTTTTGTATATTAACGCTTTCAAGACGTGTACCGGGCGCTGGATTGTTATCCCCATCGGAGATAACCACAAGGCTTTTGGCGCGAGAGCCGGGCAACGAGGTAATGTAGCGTTCGGCGAAACGAAGTGCGCTTGCTATGTCGGAGTACGAGTCAAGGGGATACATCAGCAAAAGACGGCCAACAATGGTTTCAATATCATTCTGCCCGTCAATGCGATGAGAAATCTCAAGACGTGTTCGGTCGGAAAACGAAATGAGGTGAAAGGTATCGCCCAAGCGCAGAAATTCCCGCAGGAATGGACCGCTCAGATAATCACGCGCCTCAAGGTAATAATCGCTCATGCTTGCCGACGTATCCAAAAGTAACACTACGTCACGAGAAGCTGTCTGGGCAAACCCAGACAACGTGATGAAAGAACACAACAAAACCCAGACAGCTTTTTTCATCGTTCCGATCCACACACTCGCATGAAGCGCAACAGCGCCCTCACAGTGGGATTTGATACCCTGCCGCTTAGGGTATAAACAAGGAGTGCGGAGGATTTGTTCCCCCTGCGATACGATTTCAAAGAGAAGTCTTTAATACCCCGCCGCTCCAGTACGCTCTGCGGTGTGGGTCCTTCATTAAACCTAGTTAGTTTCAAGCTCAGAGATAGACTCAACCGTATAGGGAATTTTTTCTGTATCAATAGAGAACTCGAACTGTTCACCCACCGTTTTGTTCAGCATGGAAGCGCCAAACGGCGAAAGGTAGGATATAACGCGGTTCTCCGGGTCCGACTCCCATGGGCCAAGTATCGTAAACTCGTCTTGTTTACCAGTGGCGTTATTCAGGAGCATAACTTTGGTTCCAAAAGAAACACGGTTTGCGTTGACTGAGCTTGGATCGAAGATTTGGGCGCGGTCGATCTCGTCCTTTAGTTTCGCTACTTGGGCATTGAGAATTTCCTGCCTTTCTTTGGCTGCCTTGTACTCCGCGTTCTCCCGTAGGTCACCCAAGGACAGGGCAAAGGCGATTTCCTTTGAGTTATTTGGAACTTCCTTTTCCAGAATATAGTTCAACTGGCGTTGCTTTTCTGTGTACATGGCAGCCGTTACCATCAGGCCCCGCGTTATCGTGGTCTTCTCCACGTCGCCAAAGAACTTGAAATTCGGGTCACGCTCAAGGATGCGGTTCCGTAGTTTGAGCTTATCGGCTGGGTCAAGGTCTTTCACATCGTTTATAAACGTGTAAATCCTGATAATAGTGTCGGTGTCCGCTTTATCGATATAGGCGTCCAGCGCACCTTCCTTGAACAGAATCGTGTATACCTGTTTGGTAACTTTGCGGTTCTCTGAGGTATCACGGTGGTTCTCGATCTCCCGGTAACTGATGTCCATGATGTGGATCAGAGTGATGAGTTGTTTCTCAAAGGGGATGTTGGCCAACTTAAACCAGTCCGCATCCTTGTTATTCTTGAAGAGCCATACCACTGCCTCGCGGTAATCACGGGAATGCTCAAAGCAGTTCTGGGTCATGCTCACAAGCTTGTCCTCATGGCGCTCTTTTTCCAGGTTCACGATGATCGAATTGAGCAGCGCATAGGGGAAGAGCTTCACATACACATCGGCCCAACGCGGCACAAAAAGCTTGATGTGATGAAGGAAGGCTTCCCGCAGTTTCGTGTCCTTGATGAGGGAGAAAAGCTGAGGCAGGTCATCAATGGCGTCAAAGAGGTCAAGGAAGCTGAGCTGCGGTAGAGCGCCTGATAACTGGGGGTACTGGCCGGCAAAGTCTTTGACTAGCAGGTAGGCTGACACCACGAACTCATTCACCTGGCTGAACGAGCGTAGATAGCCGGAGAAGTAGGCGAACATCTCGGTGAAGTAATCCGAGTCAAGCTCAAGCTCTTCTTTGGACACGAAGTCCCGGATGGTTGCGACGCGATCAAAGAAGTTCTTCTCCGCCTTGAACTCGTTGTACAGCTTTTCGTCAATACTGATAGGCCGGTCTCTAACTGTGTAAATATCAATGTTATTAGGGCTTACCCCAAACGAAGGATCGCTTTTGAGGATATCCCGTGCCTTAACGCTCCATGCGGTCCATTCACCGGCGGTCAGAATCGACGGCACGAGGTCTGCCTTGATACGCTTGAGATCACAGGCGTTATCAAAGCTGCGTATGATTGTCCTCAATGCCCAGTCAATCTCGTTTTTGATCTTGTCGTGGAGCTTTTCTTTTTTCTGGGTAGCCTTTAAGACCCAAATGTGATCCCGTGATAGGGTTTGCAGGGCGCTAATCGCCATCTTGAGGCCCATAGAATGACCCCGCTGTTTGGCGAAGTCAATGACGATCTCGTCATCCTGAATGCTGGCAATGCGTCCCACGCCCCACGTGCGATGATAGACAAAGTTGCCTTTGTCAAAGGCAATGTGCTTCTCAAAGTCTGTGATGGCTTCATGCACGTTACGCCAATTCTGGGACAGGTTTGAGATGTGGATGTATTCCTCAAGCTGGCTGTGTCCCTGGTACTTCTGTCTGAAACAGTCAATGATCTCCTTGCGTGCCTGAACATCCCGCTCATCATGCTGGAGAATGAGCTTCAGGATGCTGATAGCAGTGCTGATATTACCCCGTTTCCGGCACGAGGCGTACACATCATTCAGGAGAAGCACGGCCTTGTCTTCGCTGATGTTCTTGGCAATCCGCTTTTCCACATGGAGAAAAAAGTCAATCTCCTCTGGACAGAAACCAAGTACCTTTTCCCACATCTCCTTAACGCTGACGAAGTTCTTTTTGCTGATGTAACGATGCAGGGCTTTTTTATAGTAATCAATCGCAACTTCAAGATTACTCTGTTTCTCGTAGTATTCAGCCAGCGCCTTCACTATATCCGCTTCTTCAAGGTCAACCTTAACAAAGCGTTCCCAGATCGCATAGATGGCAGCCTCGTCATTGTTTTCACTTTTATGGTACAGAACCAGTGTGGCAAGGGCAAACTTGGATTCCCCATAATCAAGAATCCGCTCGCAGAGGTGCTTAACGACGTTCCACTTGTGGTTATCCACGAAGATGTTCACAAGGTTCACCATAGCTGAATCATCAACAAGCTGGCGGGAAAGTGAAATCATGCCGGAGAGATACAGGGCAATGATGCTGTTCTTGGTGTGAATCAAATGCTCGTCGCAAGTGGACTTCACCTCGTCATAGGCGCGTTCCTGTCTAGCCTCTTCCAGAACCTGGTCAAGTTCCTTGAAGTGACTGGCCGAGTAGTTACTAAGCGTAGCCCGCGTCCATTTTTCTTCGTTCAGCATTTCCTGTATGTTCTTGCTTAACATTCTTTAAACTCCTTTAGTTTCGATAACGTTCATAAATAGCTGGAGCGATCAGCTTGATCTTGAGCATAGTTTCTTCTATTAAAGAAGGGTCTTCACGGCTATTCTCATAGTGATCGATGAGCCAGAAATACTGGTTAATCAACCGGGGTTTAAACAAACTCTCCTCCTGATTGCTGCGCAGCTCATTCTCCATAGTGGTGATGGACTGCCTGAGCCGCCCCAGCTCCGTGAGCTTGAGTTCCCGCTTCACCGAGAATACGCCCCATAGACATGCGTAAATCGGTATCCATTCCGCAAGCTCCACCCCTTCATACTTGCACTCTTCCCGCACCCGATCTCTCAGCCGTACAATCATCTCTGACTCCAGCGAACGGAGATCAATGCCCTGGGGATCAAGGAAAAACGCCTCGCGGAACAGTACCTTAGCAACTTTAGTTTCACCAAGTAAGGCGTTCACGTCGGCCAGTTCCGAGAGGGTCTCCCCATCCTCCCGTTTAAAACGCGCCGCCTGTTCCAAATACTTGATAGCCAGATCATAGTTCCCAACCCCCTTGTAACAACGTCCCACCTGAAGCAGTAAGCCCGGATCGAACTGATTAACCCCGTCGCCCAGCACACTCTCAAACGATTGCAGGGCAGTTGAGTATACAAAGCGCCGAAGCGCGTACTGACACCGGTCATACTTCTCCCCAATCTCCGGCCTGTCCAGAAAGGTATAGTACGACTTCCATTGATCAAGGATGAATCCGCCCTGATCATAGGAATCATGGAACTCAGGCAACCGTTGTATCCGGTCAAGCCACCAGTTAAGGCAGGTGAGGGCATACATGACTTCAGGATGCTCATAATCTATTCTAAGCGCTGTATTCAGCGCCTCCCGTGCAGCGTCCGCATCAGATATTTTTAAACTGTCATAGGCTTTTTGAATCAGAGCCTGTACTTCGGTATTCATAGTGAGGATACGATTCTTCTAGTATATCAATTGAGGGGGTTTTGGCAAGAGTGCCGTCAGGCTCGCCTTGTCAAGGCGAGCCTGTCTGATTATTATCAGTCTATGCGAAATACGCTCGTCGCGCCTTCGGTTCTTTCCGCCGATTTTTCTAACTTCGCTCATGCGCTCGCTGAAATTGAAGCCTCTGGTGCGGAGTGGGTTCACCTTGACGTCATGGACGGGAAATTTGTTCCCAACCTTACCTTTGGCCCCAAGCTAATCGCTGATCTGCGGGGCAAGCGTTCCTCTTCGATCATATTCGATGTGCATTTGATGATCTGTGAGCCTGAAAAACTGTTTGAAGCCTTTGCCCGCGCTGGCGCGGATACCATTACCTTCCATGTGGAAACAGTTATTCACTCCCACCGCGCCATAAGCGTGATCCACAGCCTCGGAAAAAAGGCCGGCATCAGTATTGTGCCTTCCACACCAGTATCTTTTATCGAAGAACTCCTGCCCTACGCTGATCAGGTCCTCGTAATGACCGTGGATCCAGGCTTTGGTGGGCAGGAACTTATCCCAGCCTGCCTTGAAAAGGCGCGGACACTGGCGCGGCTCAGGGAAGAACGAGGACTCACGTTCCTCATCTCCGCTGACGGCGGGATTAACGAGGAAACCGCCGCGCCGGTGCGGGAGGCCGGAGTTGACGCGCTGGTTACCGGATCAGCCTTTTTCAAAGCGAGCGATAAAACAACGCTGGTCAAGCGGCTAAAGGGTCTGGCGTGAAAGACCCGGTTCTCGTTAAGGCAACCCGTTTTCTCAGGCGTGGACGCTACAACCGCGCTATCAAGCTCCTTGAGCCAGAAGTGATTCGCTATCGGGGAAACTTTACCTACTACTACATTCTGGCGCTTGCCTATCTGCGTACCGGCATCTTTAACTATGCCTTCGATTACTTCAAACGCGCCCGTGAGGTAAAAGACCGCGACCGCGATCTGACGGTTTTGCTGGGCTTGGGGGTGTTGTACCTGCGCCGCGGCGAAACCAAACCGGCAGTGTCTTTTTACCTTAAGGTGCAGGAACTTGACGAGCATAACCGGATTGCCCGAAAAGCACTCAAGATCATTCGCAAATACTCCGGCACTGAAAGCCTCCGGCTCTGGGCCGATGGCCCTCGGCGCTTAAAAACACTTTTTCCCCCACCGCCGCCGGAACCTATAACCACCAGTACCTTTGTTGTACCCCTTGCCTGTATGTTTGTGGCCGGCGCACTTACTTACGCCGCACTTATCTGGCGCGGCGTCTTGCCCATGCCTATCAAGCTGGACTTCTCGACCAAGCGAGACGGCTTTTCCGCTGTCGCGCTTGAACTGGAGGAACGCATGAAGCCGGTCGAGGTCGGCGGCTCTTACCGCTATATCCTCACCGTGGGGCAAGTGCTGGATACCTATGAAGAAGCCCGCGACCTATTCAACAAGCGGCATGATGAGTTGGCAAAGAGGAATCTGAACCGCATCCTTGAATCCAACGCCTCCGAATCCATTAAAGCCAAAGCAACGCTTCTTATTTCATACATGGACACGCCGGGCTTTGATACACTCAGGGATCGCTTTGCCTATACAGACGTGAAGAAGGAGCCAGCCATATACCGTGATTGCTATGTAATATGGCGGGGCATGGCAACCAACTTTACTATGGAAGAAACCAGTACGTCCTTTGACTTTCTAGTGGGTTATGATACGCGCAGCGTTCTTCAGGGCATAGTGCCGGTACACTTTAACTTTTCAGTAGCAGTGAATCCCGAACAGCCGCTTGAGGTGCTTGGACGGGTCGTGCCTATAAGCACAGACAACAGCCAGAACATTAAGCTTGAGGGCCTGGCGATTCATCAGACAGCGCTGCCATTTGCCACCCGGAACTAGCCGGTCTCTGAGCGTGCCGGATCGCCTCAAAAGGCACGTATTCTTTTTTTTGAGAATATCTTATACTGCCGCCATGATGAAACACACAATCACCCGCGCTCAGGCGTGGGACCTTTTAACCAAGTACAACAAAGACCCATACCACCTTCAGCACGCGCTCACAATGGAAGGCGTGATGAAATGGTTCGCAAGGAATCCGACATATAGCGACGAGGCGGATTTCTGGGGCATAGTTGGATTACTGCACGATATTGACTTCGAGCAGTTCCCGGACGCCCACTGTATCAAAGCGCCGGAACTGCTTCGCGCAGGCGGCGCGGACGACGCTCTCATCCACGCGGTGTGCAGTCATGGGTATGGGCTTACGGTGGATATAAAACCAGAGCATGAAATGGAAAAAGTGCTTTACGCGACCGATGAACTCACCGGCCTCATCTGGGCAGTGGCTATCGTCAGGCCGTCAAAGAGCGTAAGTGATCTGGAAGTGAAGTCAGTGAAGAAGAAGTATAAGACCACCAGCTTCGCGGCAGGCTGCTCCCGTGAGGTCATCCAGAAGGGCGCGGCCATGCTCGACTGGGACCTGGACACGCTCATTATGAAAACCATTTACGCCATGCGTTCCTGCGAGACCGGCGTTTTGACTTTCATGGGCGACTATATGCTCAGGCAGCGTGCGCAATGAAGCGCAAGGCAGTGATTGCCATGAGCGGCGGGGTTGACAGCTCGGTCGCGGCCTACCTCGTGAAGCAGGCGGGCTTTGACTGCGTGGGCATCACCATGAAGCTCTTTGACGGCGCTGATAACCGCTGCTGCTCCTTGAGCGACGTCAATGACGCACGAAACGTGGCGTACCGGCTGGATATACCCTACTATGTGCTTAACTTCACCGGCGAGTTCGAGGATCAGGTTATCCGCAAGTTTATCGAAACCTATAAACAGGGCGCGACCCCGAATCCCTGTATTGACTGTAACCGCTATCTCAAATTCGAGCGGCTCCTCCTGCGAGCCTTTCAAATTGAGGCTGACTATGTGGCAACTGGCCACTATGCCCGCGTTGAAAAGTCCGGCGAGCGGTTTTTGCTGAAAAAGGCGCTTGACACCCGAAAAGACCAGAGCTATGTGCTGTATACCCTGACGCAGGACCAGTTGGCGCATACCCTCTTCTCCCTGGGGACGCTTACTAAGGAGGAGACGCGGGACCTTGCCCGTGCGCAAGGCTTTGTAAACGCGAAAAAGCAGGATAGCCAGGACCTTTGTTTCGTGCCTGACGGTGATTATGCCGCGTTCATTGAACGCTACACCGGTGTTCAGGCCATGCCCGGAAACATCATCGACGAAAGCGGCGCGGTTCTCGGCCAGCATCGCGGTCTTATCCGCTACACCATTGGTCAGCGCCGGGGCCTCAACCTTTCCTTTGGCGAACCCCGCTACGTTGCCGCCAAGTCAGTAACTGATAACACGCTCGTTCTTGCGCGGGAAGCATCGCTCTATACCAAAACCCTTATCGCCAGCGACCTTAATCTCATCGCGTATGAAAAACTTGACAAACCCCTCCGCGTACGGGTGAAAACCCGCTACCTCCAAGCTGAACAGGACGCGCTTCTTGAGCAAATTGACGATAACCACATCCGCGTCGAGTTTGATGTTCCCCAGCGGGCTATCACCGCGGGCCAAGCCGCCGTCTGCTACGATGGCGACACGGTTATCTGCGGCGGCGTCATTGTTTCATCCTACGGCACAGACATGGAGTGACCTGTTCAGCGCCAACGAATTGACCATGTATGCTCATGCCTTCATGTAGACAGAACCTCTTTTCATGTAGGCAAAACTTTCTTTCATGTAGACAGAACCTCTTTTCATGTAGGCAAAACTTCTTTTCATGTAGGCAAAACTTCTTTTCATGTAGACAGAACCTCTTTTCATGAAAGTAGAACCTTCTTTCATGAAAGCAAAACCTCCTTTCATGTAGACAAAACTTCTTTTCATGAAAACAAAAGTTCCCGGCGTATCGGCAGAAACCGGCTTGCCCAAAAGTTCTGTTTACAAGCCTTTGGCGGCGGCCAGCAAGCTGTCATAGGTTGTACGGTAAGCGGGGCTGCTATAGGTTGTATGGCACAGAGGGCTGCGGTAAGCGGGGCTGTCAGAGGTTGTATGGCACAGAGGGCTGCGGTAAGCGGGGCTGTCAGAGGCTGCGCGGTAAATAGGAAGGGTTAGGTTACATAACCTAGTAGTTCCATAGGCGTATCGATGATGTGTTCCGCGCCGACGCTTTCCAGCGTTTCTCTGGGACGAAAGCCCCAGCTTGCCGCCACTATATGACAGCCCGACGCATGGGCGGTCTCTACATCAATTTCCGAGTCGCCGACAAAGATCGTGTTTCGCGGGGTGCTGTCCAGTTCCACGAGTATCTCCCAGGTTGACGTTGGATCAGGTTTACGCGGGGTATCCGGCGTGTCGCCATGAATGATGTCGAAAAAGCTTGCCGGAAACAGTTGCGCCAGTACCAGCCGCGCCACCGCGTCTGGCTTGTTGGTGAGTACCGCGATCTTCAGCTTTCGCCGCCGCAGTTCCGCCAGCAGTTCCGGTATACCGGCATAAGGCTTTGAGTGAACAAGCGGCTGTTCCGCGTAAAACCGCGTGGCGTCCGCTGCCACCGCGTCCACAAGGCTTGCGTTCTCCCGTACCGGCTGAGGCAGAGCTGACTGCGCCAGTCGCCGTATTCCCCAGCCCACTATGCCGCGATACGCCTGCAGCGGCAGCGTCGGAACCCCCCGCGCCTCCAGCGCCCGATTCATTGAAAGCCCTATGTCAGCAAGGGTATTAACCAATGTCCCATCAAGATCAAAAATAATGGTTTTGAATTGTAAGGTTCGACTCATAGGGAGAGTCTGCAAGATACGCTGAAAAAAATGAAGCCCCTGATAGAAACTGTACACATCTTACCTAAATGGAATAAGGTCGTTCTATGAAAAACGCAAACCTTACTGAAATCGCCCTTGACCTTGCGGAGCTTGAGCTTTTGTTTGATATAACCAGAACCTTTGACAAGTACGTTGAACTGCAAGCCGCGCTCGGGCCGCTTTTAAGTCTGCTTGAGATGCGCGCCGAACTGACGCGGGGCATGGTAACACTGCTTGATCGCAGTACCGGCCTGCTCAAAATCGAAGAGGCGTGCGGTTTAACGCACGAAGAGAAGCAGCGCGGCATATACCGGTTGGGGGAAGGGCTGGTCGGCAGGGTGTTTGAGAGCGGGCAGACGATTACCGTGCCGGACTTGTCAAAGGAGAGCCGCTTTCTGAACCGCGCCAAGAACCGGACGCGGGCAGACATGGCCGGGTTGAGCTACTACTGCGTTCCTATTCGCTCCGGCGATGGGGTCATTGGTACGCTGTCAGCCGAGCGTAGGATTCAGGATATAGCGCCTGAGACCCAGATCGTCCGCGACCGCGCCTTTCTGGAGAAGATTTCTTCTATAATAGCTGACTCCGCGAAGCTCCGGCAGCGGATTCTTGACGAGCGATTCCGTAGTATTCAGCGGGAAGAGGCAGTGGTACGGCGCGGCACCATTGAAGGTGGGCGCATTGCCGAGGGGAGTAAGCTCATTGGCACGAGTAATGCTCTACGCGATATGTACGAACTGCTCTGTCAGGTGGCGGCGAGCAACGCTACGGTGCTGTTGACCGGCGAGAGCGGCACGGGCAAGGAATTGGTGGCGAATGAGATACACCGGCTGTCCAGGCGTGTTGGCGAGCTTGTTAAGATAAACTGCGCGGCTTTGCCGGAGTCCATCATTGAGAGTGAGCTTTTTGGACATGAGAAAGGCGCGTTTACCGGCGCGACTAGTCAACGCAAGGGGCGTTTTGAGCTGGCGCATCGGGGTACGCTCTTTCTCGACGAGATTGGTGAGGTTTCACCGCAGACGCAGGTAAAGCTGCTGCGGGTTTTGCAGGAACGGGAATTGGAACGGGTCGGCGGTACGGCCACGATCAAGGTTGATGTACGGCTCATCGCCGCTACCAACCGTAACCTGGAAGAGGCGGTGCAGGAAGGGCGTTTCCGCGAAGACCTGTATTACCGGCTGAACGTGTTTCCGGTACGTGTTCCGTCGCTGCGGGAACGCACGAGCGACATCATGCTGTTGGCGGACTACTTCACCGAGAAGTACGCCACACGGAACAACAAGACGGTCAGCCGTATCTCCGCGTCTGCTATAGAGCTGCTGACGCGCTATTCGTGGCCGGGCAATGTGCGGGAATTGGAGAACTGCGTTGAACGCGCCGTGATTCTGTCGAGCGACGCGGTGATACACGCCTACAACCTCCCGCCGAGCTTGCAAAGCGCTGTTTCCACCAAGACTGAGCCGACGACCACGCTTTCCGCTGCCCTATCCCGTCTTGAGAAGGAACTCATTGAGGAGGCGCTGACCTTGAGCGAGGGTAACATGGCGTTGGCAGCCCGCCGTCTGGGTATCACCGAGCGTCAGATTGGTCTGCGTGTGCGTCACTATGGCATCAAGTTCCGGCGCTATCGTCCTACACAAATGTAGCTTCGTTGTCGCGCAATCCTACATGTATGTAAGGAGAAGCGCTGGCGCCAACATATACGGGTTCCACAATAGAGGGAAGTTGAGGCGAAAACCGCTTAAATCCTCATGTTTTGCTGCTTGGCACGGAATTTGCTTATAAACAAGAAAGCAATTTTATTGTGGAGGAACATGGTGCGAAAGAAATTGTTTATGTTGGTTACCCTGCTCGTATGCGTGGGCTTTTCGCTCTTTGCTGATGATGGCTGGTCAATAGAGAACTCACTTGATATGGTGTGGCTCTTTCTTGGCGCGGCGCTCGTATTCATCATGCAAGCGGGCTTCGCGCTCCTTGAACTGGGTCTCACTCGCGCAAAAAACGGCGTTAATATCGTCATGAAGAACCTTCTGGACTTCTGCTTGGGCGCGGTTGTGTACTGGGCTATTGGCTGGGGCTTTATGTATGGGAATGTTGGCCTTGACGCGGCAGGCGAGGCGATTGCTGGGAAGTTCATTGGTCTTAGCGACTTTTTCAAAGGGCCTATGGACGGCGGGGCAGAGTCGGCTATCTTTTACCGCGACTGGTTCTTTCAGGTCATATTCGCGGCAACTGCGGCGACCATTGTGTCGGGCGCTATGGCTGAACGAACCCAGTTCAGGTCATACCTCATCTACACCTGCTTCATATCCGCGTTCATCTACCCCATTTCCGGGCATTGGATATGGGGCGGTGGCTGGCTTGCTGATCTGGGCTTCCACGACTTCGCCGGCTCCACTGCCGTACACTCGGTAGGCGGCTGGTCCGCGCTCATGGGCGCGTTGGTAATAGGCCCACGGCACGGAAAATACATCAAGGCCCCTGATGGCAGCATATCGGTAAAAGCCTTTCCGGGGCATAGCATCCCGCTGGCAATGCTCGGCGTGTTCCTGCTCTGGTTCGGCTGGTACGGCTTCAACGGCGCTTCTACCCTGTCTGGCTCAAGCCTCGACATCGCACGGGTCTGCGTTACCACAACACTCGCCGCATCCGCCGGTACTATCGGGGCGCTCTTTACAAGCTGGATTTGGTTCAAGAAGCCTGACGCATCTATGTCTATGAACGGCGCACTCGCCGGTCTTGTAGCAATCACCGCGCCGTGCAGCGTGGTCTCACCAGGGGCGTCAATTGCCATCGGGCTTATTGGCGGGATTCTTGTGGTGCTGGCCGTTGAGTTCATCGACAAGGTACTCAAGATTGATGACCCTGTTGGCGCGTCCTCTGTCCACCTCGTGTGCGGCGTCTTCGGCACACTCGCGGTCGGCATCTGGGGCAATGTGGAAGGCGTGGCGGTCGGCCTCCTGCACGGCGGCGGCTTTGCCCAGCTTGGGGTTCAGTGTCTCGGCATACTCAGCGTTGGCGCGTGGGCTGCGTTAGGCAGCCTCATTCTCTTCACCATCGTCAAGGCGCTTATCGGTCTGCGGGTGAAGCATAAGGAAGAGATGATAGGTCTTGACCAAAGCGAACACCAGACAGAGGCATACTCAGGCGCCCAGATATTTAGCAACATCTAGCGGAGGAGCAAAAATGAAGTTGATTATCGCTTACATACAACCCCACATGCTGAATGAGGTGAAGGAAGCACTCTACAAGGCTGAGGTCTACAAAATGTCCATCACCAACGCTATGGGGTGTGGGCAGCAGAAAGGCTACACCGAGCATTATCGGGGCGTCGAGATAGAGGTCAACCTTCTCAAAAAGGTACGCCTTGAGATCGCTGTCAACGACAAGTTCGTACAGCCGACCATTGACGCCATCATCAAAGGCGCTCGAAGCGGTGAAATCGGCGATGGGAAGATTTTCATTCTGCCTATCGAAGAGTGTGTACGCATCAGAACCGGTGAGACCGGCTCGCTGGCCATCGGGTAGCAGAGGGTAGTGTTCAGGGTTAGCAGCGAGAACGTGGAACTAGTATCGTGCCAAGAACTATAAGCCCTAACCCCTAATCACTATAGGTTCTTTTAGTCATAATGAAACAAAGCGCAATGCGCTATTAACGGAGGTTTATAAAAATGAGTAATGTTATTGACTTTACCAAAACGCCGGTAGCTGAGTTTTACGGCGTCAACAGTTTTTCCAACTCGGTGATGCGGGAACGGCTTCCCAAAAACATCTACCGGGAGATTCGGGCCGTACAGGGCGGCGAAAAAGAGCTTTCCCTTGAAGTGGCTGAGGTCGTCGCCGCAGCCATGCGCGAGTGGGCTATCTCTAGAGGCGCGTCCCACTACACCCACTGGTTCCACCCCCTCACCGGCCTTACTGCCGAGAAACACGATTCCTTCATCGCCCCAACTGGCGACGGCAAGGTAATCATGGAGTTCTCCGGCAAAGAACTCGTCAAAGGCGAGCCGGACGCTTCCAGCTTCCCCTCCGGCGGCCTCCGCGCCACCTTTGAGGCGCGTGGTTACACTGCCTGGGATGTAACCAGCCCCGCCTTCCTCAAGCAAGACCCCACCGGCACCACCCTGTGCATCCCCACCGCCTTCATCAGCTACTACGGACAGGCACTGGACAAGAAAGTCCCGCTCCTCAAGTCAATCGACGCCCTGAGTAAGCAGGCCATTCGCGTGCTCCGCGCACTCGGTAACACCACAACCAAGCGGGTTATTACCAGCGTAGGCCCGGAGCAGGAATACTTCCTTGTTGATAAGGAATACTATGACCAGCGCCCCGACCTCATGCTCACTGGACGTACCGTGTTTGGCTCCATGCCCGCAAAAGGCCAGGAGATGGAAGACCATTACTTCGGCGCAATCAAAGAACGAGTCGCTGGCTTCATGCGCGAACTCAACACCGAACTCTGGAAAGTAGGCATTGCCGCCAAAACCCAGCACAACGAAGTCGCGCCTAACCAGTTTGAAATCGCCCCAATCTTCACCAACACCACCACTGCGGTTGACGCCAATCAGGTTGTGATGGAAACCATCAAGAACGTAGCGCGCCGCCACAGTATGGAAGGCTTGCTCCACGAAAAACCCTTTGCCGGCGTAAACGGTTCCGGCAAGCACAACAACTGGTCTATGGACACCGATGACGGTGTAAACCTCTTCAACCCAGGCGCTGATCCCGCGTCCAATGCCCAGTTCCTGCTCTTCGTTACCGCTGTCATCGAAGCCGTAGACCGCTATGCCCTGCTCCTGCGTTCCTCAGTCGCCACTTCCGGCAATGAACACCGCCTCGGCGCGAATGAAGCGCCTCCCGCCATCGTCTCGATCTTCCTCGGCAGCGCCCTCACTGAAATATTTGACAATATAGCCGAAGGCAAGAACGTTACGCATAGCCAGTCCGGTGATCTCATCAAACTCGGTGTAACCAGCCTCCCGAACCTGCCAAAAGACACATCAGACCGCAACCGCACCAGCCCCTTTGCCTTCACCGGCAACAAGTTCGAGTTCCGCATGGTTGGCTCCTCCCAGTCCATCGCCACGCCCAACACCTACCTCAATGTGCCAATGGCGCAGGTACTATCCGAGTTTGCGGATAAACTGGAGCAAGCGACCAACAAGAACGAGGCAATCCAGAGTATCATCAAAGAATCCTACTCCAAGCACGGGAAGAACAAAGTGGTGTTCAACGGCAACGGCTATTCCGACGAGTGGGTGCGCGAAGCCGAGCGGCGCGGCCTCCCCAATGTGAAAAACACGGTAGACGCGCTGACGGTACTCGCCAGCAGTGAGATCATCTCGATGTTTGAGGCGCACAACGTGTTTACGAAAGAAGAGATGGAGAGCCGCTATCATATCTATCTGGAGAAATACTCCAAGCAGATCAACATTGAGGCTGGGGTAATGATAACCATGACGCGGCGCTACATTTTCCCGGCAGTAACCGCTTTTGCGGGCGAGCTTGCGGACAACGCGGCCTCGCTTTCGAGCATAGGCGCGAATAACACGCCCCAAGCCAAGTGCGCCAAGTACATTGCCGGTCTAGTCGCGGACCTCTACGACAAGACGGCAAAGCTGGACATAACCCTCACCGAAGCTCAGGCCATAGAGGACGCTTTCGCGCAAGCCCAAGCCTACGCGGAGAAGGTGCGCCCCAATATGGACGCGGTTCGCGCCTGTGTCGACGAGCTGGAGAAGCTGGTTGCGAAGGACTACTGGCCCTTCCCCGGATATGAAGAGCTTTTGTTTAAGCTGTAGCCTCTGTTTGCTGGGCAGCGCATGGTGGTAAGTGCCGCTCCCCGCTATAGGTTAGAGCCGCTCCCCACCATGCGGGGGAGCCTCGTCCCATTACGCGGGGACACCGCTTCCCACTACGCTGGGAGTCCTCGTCCCACTATGCTGGGAGTCCGGCTCCCACTATGCTGGGACACCGCTTCCCACCATGCTGGGACACTGACTCCCATTACGCTGGGAGTCCGACTCCCACTACGCTGGGACACCTCGTCCCACTATGCTGGGAGTCCGGCTCCCACTACGCTGGGACACCTCGTCCCACTACGCTGGGACACTGACTCCCACTATGCGGGGAGTCCGACTCCCATTACGCTGGGACACTGACTCCCACTATGCTGGGAGTCCGACTCCCATTACGCTGGGACACTGACTCCCACTATGCGGGGAGTCCGACTCCCACTACGCTGGGACGCTGACTCCCACTATGCTGTGCTGGGCCTCTGCCTCCCATTACGCGGGGGAGCATCTTCCCACTATGGGTGAGAGCGACGCTAACCAGCCCTAGTGTGTTAGCTAACGCCTTGCATATTCTCTAGCTTTATGGTATAAATATCACCTATGAACGCCAGACGGTTAAACAGCAGTACATACCTAACCCCGATGCCCGATGCCCGATGCCCGATGCCCGATGCCCGATGCCCGCGATTATGGGGCGAGCCTAGTCCGTGTCAAGCCCCTAACAGCCTAAATCTCCCTGCTTACCATTCTTTCTCTTCTCATGTGTCTCCGGTCAGGACGCTTAGGTCTGTTTGTCCCCTGTATGCCGCGCTGCTTCGCGCAATGCGCATATTGTGGCTATGGAAGCAACCGCCTCGTGAGCGTGAGGCGGCTCTATACATGGCACTGCCAAGTCTTCAGGAGGTTCTTTTATGAAAAGGAGAGACAGCATGAACAAGCGGCTGCTCTATGCCGGCGCGATATGTTCCCTTATCGCTTTTACCGCGTGCGAGGCGCTTAGCCCTGAGCCTGAAGTGGCGTCAGACGAAAAGGCTGTGGTCAGCATCCAGATAAGGGACGGCGTACAAGGCCGCACCGTGATGCCCGCGGTGATGCCCACGTTGCAAGACGTAACCGAATGGGTATTGCGGGGCGAGAAACAGGGAGAACAGAAAACATGGCCGCTTTCCAGCGACACGGGCGAGACAATCGACATTGACCCGGGGACATGGAACTTCACCCTTGATGGGTACAAAGGCAGCGACCTCATTCTAAGAGGGAAGAAAACCCAGACTATCAGCCTTGGGGGAGCGCAAACCCTGACGTTTGAAGTCGCGCCGCCTGAGGACGGAACCGGGACCGGAACGGTCAATCTCACCATAAACCTGCCCCCCGGTCACGGCGTAACAGAGGCGCGGGTTTTTAAGGACAGCGTTGCGCTTGAGGCCCCTATCGAGCCGGACCTCGTCAACAACAGGGTTGTCTTTACGGAAACCTTTAGCTCAGGGGTGTACTACTTCAGCGTCAGGCTGTACAAAAACACCGACCTCTACGGCGTGGTGTCCGAGATAGTCTATGTATGGCCGGATATGCAAAGCGAAGGGGTCTATGACTTGACGCTGGATGACCTAAAACTTAGCTATACCATCACATACCATCTATGGGATGAGGTCATCGACACCGGCCATTACCGGCGGACGGACGCGACGCTGACGTTTGCCGCGCCTTCTCCCCGTGACGGCTACTACTTTAAGGGCTGGTATGGCAATGAGGGCTTCAGCGGCGACGCGGTTACCCAGATGATTCCCGCAGACAGCACTGGAGACAAGTCCTTCTACGCCAAGTGGATACCGCAGACGCTTTCCGGCTACTCCCTTGAAGATGCGTTAGGCATGATAAGCGCCAACCCGGAAACAGGTGAAGCGTACACCATTATCTTAGACAACGACGCGCCTATCGCTATCGCGCCAACGCCGCTTTCCTATGGCGGTAAAAAGGTGAGCATCACCCTTGAGGGCGGCGCGGATGAGCGGATTCTCAGCCTGAGTTCAACCGGCTCGCTCTTTACCCTGCAAAGCGGCGTAACCCTGAAACTTGGCGACAACATCACCCTAGAAGGGCGGAGCGACAATACGGCCCCGCTGGTCAGGGTGAACAGCGGTGCTGAGCTGGAGATGAACGAGGGCTCAAAGATAAGCGGCAACACCACCAGCCACGAGGGTAGCGGGGTGAATGTTGCCGGCGGCACATTCACCATGAAGGGCGGTGAGATCAGCGGTAATACCACTGGCTATCGCGGCGGCGGGATGTTTATAAGTAGCGGTGAGGTCATTATGAGTGGCGGGAAAATCAGCGGTAATGCCGCCGGTACCACCGGTGGCGGGGTGCGTGTAGACGGCGGCAAATTCACCCTGAGCGGCGGTGAAATCAGCGGCAATACCGCCGTGTCCACTGGCGGCGGGGTGGCTGCATACCTTGGCACGTTTATCATGGAGGGCGGGACTATCAGCGGCAATACCGCCGGTACCACTGGCGGCGGGGTATTTGCAGCAGAGACCACTAGCGCGTTCACCAAGTCGGGCGGCGTCATTTACGGGTTAGACGCGGAGCCTGCGCTACAGAACGCCGCCAGCAGCGACAGCCAAGGCCACGCGGTGTATAGTACGGCAGACAATAAGCGCGACAGCACGGTGGAAGAAGAAGGCGACACCCTGGACAAAAAGGAAAGCGGCGCGGCAGGCGGCTGGGTGGATCACTGGCTCGTAACCTTCGACGCGGACGGAGGCGCGCCTGTAACCCAGCCCGCGCCAGTAAATGGCGGCGAGTCCCTGGGCGCTTCAATGCCCCCTGACCCAACCCGCGACGGCTGCGTCTTCAGCGGCTGGTATACCGCGCAGAACGGCGCAGGCGACCAGTTTACCGCAGCGACCGCCGTAACCAGGCCGGTAACAGTCTACGCCTTCTGGCTGGCCTCGGCCTCCGTTCAAATAGACCTGCGCCCCGTGCCGGACGACCCCGCGCTTTCCGCCACGACGCTGCTCGTGAGCGAGGAGGCCACCTTCTCCGCCGAAGCCGGATATGCTTCCTATCAATGGTACTGGGACGGCGAAGCGATAAGCGGCGAAACGTCGTCAAGCTACACCCTGGCAGCCAATACACAGTCGCCCGGTGTGTACGAGCTGTCCGTAGTGGTCGCCACCGCCGCCGACCCGGACGAACCACTCTCGGCGCGATGCATGGTTACCATTACAACCGATTAAGGAGAGAGATGTTGGTGTTGGCCGTGGTGTCGCGGCCAACAGCGGTGCCAGAGGCGGTGGTGGTGCGGTCGAACAGCGGTGTCGAGGCGGTGGTATCGCAGTCGAACAGTGGTGCCAGAGGCGGTGGTGTCGCAGTCGATAGCGGTGTCGAGGCGGTGGTGGTGCGGTCGAACAGCGGTATCGCGGCGGTGGTGCCAGAGGCGATGGTGTCGCGGTCGAACAACGGTGCCAGAGACCGTGGTGTCGCAGTCGATAGCGGTGTCGAGGCGGTGGTGGTGCGGTCGAACAGCGGTGTCGTGGCGGTGGTGCCGGAGGCGATGGTGTCGCAGTCGAACAGTGGTGTCGCGGTTGAACAACGGTGTCAGAGGCGATGGTGCCAGAGGCGGTGGTATCGCAGTCGATAGCGGTGTCGTGGCGGTGGTGCCGTGGTTGAACAGCGGTGTCGAGGCAGCGGTGGTGTCAGAGGCCGTGGTGTCGCGGCCAACAGCGGTGTCGAGACGTGGTGCCAGAGGCAGTGGTGTC
>JAISAE010000041.1 GCA_031266875.1 Treponema sp. | reverse complement strand
CAGGCCACGGCCATAGGCCATAGACCGCGCTCTGCTTCTCGTTAGTTGCTCACCGCCTAGCCGATAACATAGTCCGGTGAGTGAGCTTGTCAGAACGGCAAGCTCTTGTTATTATTAATGTATAATTACTTATACATTTTGTTGAGATATTTATATAAAGTTTTATATATTTTTTTACTTAGATTTCGTCGATACTAAGGAGTGTGGAAGAATTGACATTGCAACAGATAGCAGAATCACTGAACCTCAAGCCTATAACGGCAAGGAAGCGACTTGAACGATCCGGTATCTTACCGGTTACGTTTATTGGCCCTACTGCTCTCTACGCTCCCGATGCCCTAGAGCGTATCCGCAACGTGTTGCCGAAAGGCCGCCCTAAGAAGCCCAAGCCCACCCCCTAGACCCCGTGCCCAGAGCCGCTGCACGAAACAGGCTGGCTAAGGGTTGGCAGGTAATAAAAAGGCCGCCCACCTGCGACAATGGAACGGCCTAGCTCGGCTCAAAACCAGCTATAGCGTGTCGCAGTACCCTATAGCCGCTCTTTACTATGACTATAATATAATACAGTGTTAGATTATAGTCAATAGCTTTTTAAAAAAATCTACAAATTTTTTAGATTTTTCCCCTATCGTCAATATCCGATAATGAGGTATGAACGTGACTGGATTCACCATAACAGAGCTTTCAAAAGAGCTAGGAATAAAGCCCAATGCCGTCAGGCAACGCCTATTTGTAGCCGGTATCAGACCAATAGTAGAAGAAAAAATATATCCACCTGAAACCCTTAACGCCATCCGCAACGTCGCTGGTAAAGGCCGTCCTCGGAAGCCTAAGCCAGGCGCTGACAAGTAGTTCATACCGCCGCTAGCGATGACTAAGGCTAGAAAATAACTTTGTAAGAAAACCTGATTTTCTTTGAAGAAATGCTTAACACGTGATACTGTATGTGATACTATATACATATGGCAGGCGTGGAAAAAATAATCGAGAAAATGAAGCGGCAGTCCAACAGTATTAGCCCCCAGGAGGCGGATAGGGTTCTGGTGGCCCATGGATACCGGCTTGATCGACAGAAAGGTTCTCATTGCCAGTACATCAACCAAAACGGTGATGTTCTCACGGTTGTCAAAAGAAATACGCTTAAGAAAGTGTACGTTATGGCCATCCTTGAACGGATTGGCGAAAACTAGGGGGAATTTATGAAGAAAACCGATTACCTTAACCTTCCGTATCACATTGTTATTCAGCATATCACCGATGAGAGCGGTCCCTATTATTTTGCTACGGTACAGGAATTTGACGGGTGTCTGAGCCACGGGGATACCTATGAGGAAGCCTTTCAGAATATCCAGGAAGCTATGGAAGGATGGATCGAAACCAAACTTGAGAATGGATTTCCTGTTCCTGAACCGGCTAATGAAAGCCAGTACAGCGGCAGGTTTGTACTCCGCCTTCCAAAAACGCTTCATGCCCGGCTGGCCGTGGAAGCCGAAAAAGAAGGGGTATCTCTTAATCAGTACGCCTTGTATCGCCTGAGTACGGCCACAGGCTAAAGCCATTCGCAATGTCCCCACCCAAGAAGAAACCGGAACCCCTTCCCTAGAGAACCCACAGAGCGTGGCCGGGCCGAAACACCGTATCCAACGCCGTCATGGGTGATAAAAAGCCCTAAGAGCGGTTACGGTCGCTCAAAGGGCTAGGTGGCCAACATCAGCGATACGCGCCGTAACCCGCGTACCGGTTCCCGCGCCGCGCAAGTCTGCCAAGACCCACGGCGCGGGGGATATAGTTCACAATGTGAACTATACTTACTAAGTTATCATATATCATAATGTTTGTCAACAAAATTTACAAAGAAAATTAAATTTTCTTCCGAAAATCTCGTCATGGCTGACAAACAAGTTGTATCCAAAGGTTTTCGCGTTTCCGCCAATGCCGATGAAATACTCCGGGAAGTCTCAAAAAGAGACTTCCGAGATTTTCCTACCGTTGTCAGGCTCGCCCTTTTGGAATATGTCCAGAAACGACACCCTGACCTTTACGACCCCCTTGCGGAGGAATTCACCCCCGATTAAAGGGGTAGTCCCCGCACCCACCCAAAGGAGGTTTCTGGAAAGGCTGGGCGAGGACAGGGGTTGTATTCCAATAACTTGGAATACATATTTAACATAATCCATATAATTAGAATAACCAAGTGAAATCTTCCAATTTTATAGAATTTTTTAGAAAATCTTTTTCCGAAAATGATTGTATGAAGATTGGCGGTTGCGCTATAATAGCAAGAATCAAGGAGAGGTTAGGCGATAGTACCGGACTTAAAGCGCTTATAGTAGACTTGGGATATAAGACCTCTACGGTGTACTCGTGGAGTGAGAACGACTCGGTTCCTAAGTCTGTAGACCTGCTTAAGATAGCTGACTATCTGGGCGTGTCTATGCGCTGGCTACTTACCGGCGAGGATGAAAGCGGCCTTGCTCCCGATGAGCGCGGCCTGCTTGACAGTTACAGGCGGCTTGACGACCGGGACAGGCAGGATGTGGTAGGTATCATCGCCGTCAAGTTGTCGCGCTATGAACAAAGCTATGAGCAGGGGGAAAAAGGGGAGTGGGCGGCAGGCTAGGCGGCCGCTGGGAAAACAGCGTATGGACGCCGCCACGCGGATTCTGGGAAAAGTGATAGATACGGTATAGCATGAGGTTGCTAGAATCTATGCATAGTCTACCACTTCCCAGATGGGAAGCGGATAGAATAGGAGATTTTGATCTCGCGCAATCAGGCCGTTGGCTCTGGCGTGGGTGCAAGATAATACGTTTAGGAGAAGGCGCAAATTGTTCAACACAACTCTTTTTCTGGCGAGACACTTTTTAAGCGGGAGTAAAAAGATACTATCTTTCAGGAGGAACCCATGACTTTATCCACAAAATTTATCAAAAAAAACATTGGAAGGGCTTAAGAAGTACCAAGCCATTGTCAATCTTCTTAAAAAGAAAGACGCAAACGAGTCGGATACCGTAACGGTTGTTACGGACATTTTACAGGAAATTTTCGGGTATGACAAATATACGGAAGTAACTTCAGAATACGCGATTAGAGGCACCTATTGCGACTTGGCAATCATCACCCCCAATACGCATAAAATACGTTTTCTGATAGAAATCAAAGCCGTATCGGTAGTCTTAAGCGATAACCACATAAAACAGACGGTGGACTACGGCGCGAACGCTGGCGTAAGCTGGGTTATTTTGACAAATGCCGAACGATGGATGATATACAAGATAAAGTTCGGCAAACCGATAGACAAAGAGCTTGTCTATGAATTTAATCTTCTGAATGTAAATGAAAAGACAGTCAAAGAGCTGGAAGCCATACATGCTATTAGCAAGGAAGGGCAGCAAAATGCGGGGATAGACGACTTCTATTCCAGTATACAGATAAAGAATAAGTACATTATCGGAAGTCTGTTGAACAGCGAGGATGTACACTCTTTGATTAGAAAGACAATAAAAAAGCTATATGACGATGTGAAAATCACAAACGAAGAGATAGCCGATATCATGGTAAATGATATAATAAAGCGGGAGATAATTGATTCGGACGAATCCAAGAAGGCAAAGAAAGAAATCGAAAAGAAGTATAAGAAAATAGAGAAGGCAAAGGAAAAAGATAAAGAAACAACCCCCGCTAACAGTATGGATAAGCCGCAAACCACCGAAACGCGGACGGAATAGCTAAGTGAAGGGCGCGGTGTGGCATCCCGCCGCGCTCCCCTCGTCTCATCCGGGCGTCAGTACCCTCTCCAGCTTTTCCCGCGCTTCGTTGTAGTCCAGCACCTGCGGAACATGGCTGTAGTGTTCCATCATACGCCCGCTCTTATGCCCGGCCAGCGCCTGTATCGTAGGATCGTTTATGCCCGCCATGCGCCCCAGCGTGATGTAGGTGTGGCGCAGACCGTGATAGGTCAGATGCCGCGCCTTGATCTGTTCGCCGTCTATCCCAATGGCCGCCATAGCCCGGTGAAACGCGCACTTGAACCACGTCGCGCCTACCGGCGTATCGTCTACGCCGGGGAACACAAACCCATCGCCACCGCCCAGCTTGTCGAGCGCGTCCGCGACCGCTCGCGGCATAGGCACGGTACGCTCGCTCCCGCGCTTAGGCCGCTTATCTCCCTCGTTGTTTATCCAATTGTGCCGTATCCTGATAACGCCGTCCGCGATGTCTTCCCAGCGCAAGCCCCGCGCTTCCCCGCGCCGCATACCGCATAGCGCGGCCAGCAGTACCACGAGCCGGTCTCTATCGCTCTTCATCGGCGCGTGGGTGAGCGCCTCCACCTCGGCCTTTGTCAAGACTCCGCGCTCCCGCAATCGCTCCCGCGCTTTCTCTACCGGCGCGAAAGGGTCTACCGCAAGCTCTTGCCGTCTCACCGCGTACCGTACCGGCACCCTCATGGTGCTGATAACAGCATTGACGCGCCGCCCCGACAGCCCTCGCGTTTCCGTAGCCCATAGCTTCCAGTCCTCGATCATGCCCGCCGTGAGTTCCCCAATCGACAACCCACGTAAGCCGGGATACGTCTTGACATGGGTCTCTATGTCATGCCGGTTAGCTTTGACGTATGTCGCCGACAACGCCTCGCCGTCTACCTTAGCTTTCTTGCGAATATAGGCGCTATCGTCGCGCCAGAAGTCAAGCAGGTACTTCACAAGCCCTATATCCGCCAGTCTGCCGGTATTTACCGGCACGATTGCGGCGCTTGTTACCGTCGTCGGAGCGGGCGATAACTGACGCTTGAGATACTCAATGAGTAGTGTCGTCCCTGTGTGCGCCGCCGCCTTAGAGCGTGGCTCCCGGTACTGGGCAAGCTCCGGCGGTAAGTTGGCAAAGCTCTTAGACATCCACGCCGCGCATACTGACACGGGCAGACCCGATACTGGGTAGAGGGTGACGCGATACCGGTTATCGGTACGCTTGTAGACATGATATGGCTCCGCAACTCTCGACATAATAGTCTCCTGTAATAACCTGCCGATAACCGGTTACTGCGGTTATCGGTCTATAATTAGGTACAGGCGAACTTGCAAGCACTTATATTACAACAACTTAAATCTGGAGGTGAAGGGAATTGAACCCTTGACCTCTTGAATGCCATTCAAACGCTCTAGCCAACTGAGCTACACCCCCAGAACTTTTCTTACTATAACAAGCCCGCAAAAAAATGTCAAGCGGCTTTTAAGTCGCAATGCCAAGTTCTTGAACTTTTTTTGCGCCAATCTCACGCAACAGATACTTCTGTATCTTGCCGCTGGGAGTGAGTGGATAGGCGTCCACAAAGAAAACATAGCGGGGTATCTTGAAGCGACTGATCTGGCCACGACAAAAGTCCCTCACATCCTCCTCAGTCAGGGTAACGCCGTCATGAAGGATGATGAACGCGCCAGCTTCCTCGCCATACTTCTTGCTAGCAATACCAACCACCTGTGCATCCTTAACGCCGTCCATCGTGTAGAGGAAGTCCTCAATCTCCTTGGGGTAGATGTTTTCACCGCCGCGGATGATCATGTCCTTGATACGACCAGTTACACGGAAGTTGCCGTCCTCGCCCTTAATGCCAATGTCGCCGGAATGAAGCCAGCCGCTGGCGTCAATGCACCGGGCAGTTTCGTCCGGCATCTTGTAATAGCCCTTCATGGTGTTATAGCCGCGACAGCAGAACTCGCCATGAACGCCAATCGGACATTCATCGCCGGTTTCCGGGTCGCGGATCGTTACTTCCACGCTAGGCAATTCACGGCCAACGGTTTCTACCTTCACATTAAGGGGATCGTCGTAGCGGGTCTGGGTCATTACTGGCGACGATTCGGTTAATCCATAACAGATCGTAATCTCAGTCATGTGCATCTCTTCCATAACCTGCTTCATGGTCTCGATGGGGCAGGGCGAACCGGCCATGATGCCGGTGCGAAGACTGCTGAGATCAAACATCTTGAACATAGGGTGGTTGAGTTCCGCGATAAACATGGTCGGCACGCCGTAGACTGCGGTGCAGCGCTCCTTCTGAATCGTGGCAAGCACCAGGAGCGGGTCGAACCATTCGATTAGAGCGGCGGTCGCGCCGTGGGTAAGCACAGCCATCATACCCAGCACAAGGCCAAAGCAGTGAAAGAGCGGCACAGGCAGGCACACGATGTCTTTTTCGGTGAAGCGCTGGTTGTCGCCTATACCCAAGCCGTTATTGAGGATGTTGCGGTGGGTGAGCATCACGCCTTTGGGAAAGCCGGTAGTGCCAGACGTGTACTGCATATTGACCACGTCATTGGTGTCAGTGTCAGCCTCAAGCGCCAGCAGTTCCGTGTCGCCAGTGTGCTGCCCAAGCAGAAGAACCTCGGCCATGCTGTACATGCCCCGGTGTTTCTGCGGACCAACGTAGATTACGCTTTTGAGAAGAGGGTACTTTTCGGAATTGAGGTAGCCTCGCGGGGCGATTTTGAGTTCCGGCACAAGTTCGTAGACCATGGACACATAGTCCGAGTCCCGCCAGCCGTCAATGACGCAGAGACAGGCCAAGTCGGACTGCCTGATCAGGTAGTCAAGCTCGTGAACCTTGTAGCCGGTATTCACCGTAACAAAGACCATGCCGATGCGGGCTGTGGCAAAGAGGAATGTGTTCCAGTCCGGGATGTTGGTTGCCCAGATGCCCACATGGTCGCCTTTTTTCAGGCCGATGGCCAGTAAGCCCTTAGCAAGCTCGTCAACGCGGCGGTCAAAGTCGCCATAGGTAAAGTGTAGGTTCCGGTCTGAGTACACCAGAAACTCGTGATCCGGCTGGGTTTTCGCCCGCTCCCTCAGCATGGCGCCCAGCGTAGTTTCAATATAACCCATCGTTTCCTTCCTTCAGGCCGGCGTGTAGATCACCGCGAGTATGCGGGCGCGGCTCCTGTTCGCCGCCAGTACACGGTGAGGGACAATCGAATCGTAATAGATCGAATCTCCCTCGCTTAACACAAAGCTGTCCTTACCATAATCAACCTGAATGTTTCCTGTGAGTACGTAGATGAATTCTTCGCCCTCGTGGGTACTTTTATCCTGCTCGGCGTTGCTTTCAACATCCACGATGAACGGTTCCATGTGGCGGCCACCCTTGTCCGCAGCCAGCGCCTTGAACCTGAGTCCACGAGGCTCCTCAACGGCTGTCGGCGGCACTGACGCGCTCACCGGCAAAGGGACGCCTGTGATAAAGCGGACACGTTCATCGGCATTGCCTGCGCGGGTGATAAGCGGCCCAAGTTCATTGCGGTCATCAAGCAGGGTTCCCAGCCGCACTCCCAGGGCGCGGGAAATCTTTAATAGCGGCGCAAGGTCCGGGATCAAGCCCTCATCTTCAATGCGGCGTATCAGTTCCTCTGATACCCCGCTCCGTTCAGCCAGCGCTTTACGGTCAACCGAGTAGGTCTTACGCAGTTCGGCGACTCTTTCGCCAGGCGTGTGTATTGCCATCTTCTTCTCCTTATTAACCATTCTACAAAAAGCAAAATGTCTTTCCAAGACCTAAAACAAAAGACCTATGCAAAACGGTCAAGAAAGCGCATGGTTTTAATCCATGAATATAAAGCACATTTCTCTCCTATGGAAAGACACTTTTCGTCCTGACGCGAAGGTTGGCCGGTTTTTAATCGTGCTGGCACTTTCAGGTGTAAGCGCCAGCTTGTACAGAGGTATACAGGATAACTATCTCGCCGAAATCGTGCATATCAGCGCGTTTGAGCGGGGTATCGTGGAATTCTTCCGCGAACTCCCCGGACTCTTTGTGGTACTACTGCTGGCGCTGATGTACCAGTTCACCGAGAGCCGCATTTTCAAGCTCGGAACCGCGCTGATGCTGGCAGGACTGGCCGGGCTTCTGCTTTCAGGAAGCACTAAGGTTATCGTGGTGCTGTTTATGGTGCTTTACAGCCTCGGCGAACATATCATCATGCCGGTTAAAACCACGATAACACTTGACATGACGCGCAAGGACAAGTCAGGCTCGGCGCTCGGCATCACTGGCGCAATAGGGCAGGTGGGAAGCATCATCGGCTTTGCCGGAGTTATGGGCATATTCTTCCTGCTTTCGCAACTTGGGTTTGAACGCAGCGACCCGGCGCGTTTCAAAATCGTGTTTGCTGTGGCTGCGGCGCTCATGCTGGCCGCGACCCTCGTCGTACTTGCCCTCCAAGACAACAAAGTCATAGGGCAGCGCCAGCGTTTCTACTTTGCGAGAAAGTTCTCCACCTACTATATGCTGGAAGTGTTTTACGGGGCGCGTAAACAAATATTCATCACCTTTGCCCCGTACACGCTGATTTTACAGTATGGCGCTGACGCTTCGCTCATCTCGCTCCTGCTGGCAATCTGCGCAGGCTGCGGCATTGTGTGCAGCCCTCTAGTTGGAAAGCTCATCGACCGCCTGGGCTTTAAGTTCATCATGGTAACAGACACGCTGATTCTGGTTATTGTGTGCTTACTCTACGGCTTCGCGCACCGGATCTTCCCAATGCGCATCGCCTTTGTCGTGGTGTGTGTCAACTATGTGCTTGACTCGATTATATCCACCGCGAGCATGGCGACAAATGTGTACGTGCAGTCGATTACGTCCAGCCAGAAGGAGATCACGGCCACCTTATCCACAGGCGTTTCAGTAAACCATGTGATCAGCATCCTCATCGCATTGCTGGGCGGCGCAATCTGGAACGTGCTTGGAATTGAAACACTGTTCACCCTTTCCGCTATACTAGGACTGATCAATAGCGCCTATGCAGCCACAATTAAGGTAAAGCGTTAAATTAGTTAAAAAATCTGTGGATTTATAACGTGGAGAATCATCTATGCTATTCAGTAACAGTACCTGCGCGGACTTTGTCGCGGCGCTGGGAACGAAATCGCCGGTTCCAGGGGGCGGCGGCGCGTCAGCTCTAGTGGGCGCGGTGGGAATGGCCCTGGGAAACATGGTCGCCAGCCTCACCATTGGCAAGAAGAACTATACGGCGGTCGAGCCGGAGATGCTGGCGCTGAAAGCTGAGGCGGAACGCTTGCAGAAAGAGCTACTGGCCTTGATTCAGCAAGACGCCGAGGTATTCGAGCCGCTGGCAGCGGCGTACCGGCTGCCCAAAGACAGCGACGCTGAAAAGGCGTATAAGGCTCAGGTGATGGAGGCGGCGCTGCACGAGGCGTGCGGCGTACCGCTGGAGATTATGCGGAACTGCGCCCAAGCCATTGTTCTGCTAGAGACAGCGGCGGCAAAGGGCAATCGCCGTGCTGTCAGCGACGCGGGCGCGGGCGCGGCGTTCTGCAAGGCGGCGCTTATCAGCGCCAGCCTCAATGTCTCCATTAACACAAAGGCAATGAGCGACCGCGCTTACGCTGATAGACTTAACACTACGGCTGATACACTGTGCGCTGAATATGAAGAACGCGCCGAGCGGATTGTGAACAACGTGAAGAAGCGTTTGAGGGGAAAATAATATGCCAAGGCTATTAAAGGGAAAAGAGCCTGCGGATGCGATGATGAAGAGCATACGGCGCGATGTCGCGGCGCTTAAAGCGCGAGGGATTGCGCCTGCCCTTGGAATCATTCGCGTAGGGGATCGGGCGGACGACATCGCCTATGAGAAGAGCGCGGCCAAACGTTGTGAAGCCGCGGGTGTGGCGATACGCCTGTATCGCCTGCCAGTGGACGCGGCACAGGCGGCGTTACTTGACGTGATTCATGGGGTAAACGCTGACGCTGGTATACATGGCGTCCTGCTCTTCCGCCCGCTGCCCCGGCAGTTTGACGACGCCGCGACGCGGGCGGCGCTCTTGCCCGCAAAAGACATCGACGGCATCACCGACGGCTCACTTGCCGGTGTGTTCACCAACACAATGGTTGGCTTCCCGCCCTGCACCGCCATTGCCTGCGTTGAACTGCTTGATCACTACGGCATTGACATTGCTGGTAAGCGGATTGTGGTACTTGGCCGCAGTCTCGTGATTGGACGACCGGTCGCCATGCTCCTTATGCACCGGAACGCCACTATTACCATCTGCCACACAAAAACCATAGACCTGCCCTCAGTGGTGAAAGAGGCTGACATTGTTGTTGTTGCAATCGGCAAGCAGGAATCTATAGGACACGAATGTTTCCGCGAAGCCCAGGTCGTGATCGATGTGGGTATTCATGTAAAGGATGACGGCAAACTCTGCGGCGACGTAAAATTTGCCGAAGTCGCGCCGCTGGTCGAGGCTATCACGCCAAGTCCGGGCGGCGTCGGCGCACTCACAAGCGCCGTATTGATCCGCCACGTGCTAAATGCGGCTCGACGGCACGTACCGGCTTCTCACCTGACGAGCGTATAACGCGCCGGTGCCAGAGACCCACGCATCGCTAGAGGCGGCGGAGTTCGCACTAAGGGCGGCGGAGTTAGAGCTAAGGGCGGCGGAGTTAGAGCTAAGGGCGGCGAAGGCTGCGCTACGTGCGGCGGACTCTGCGCTAAGGGCGGCGGACTCTGCGCTGAGGGCGGCAGCGACTGCGCTAAGGGCGGCGGACTCTGCGCTAAGGGCGGCGGCGACTGCGCTAGGGGCGGCGGAGGCAGAGAAGCACGCGCTGGCACAAGTAAGCACACGCTGGTGTCAGCGCGTGAGCCGTTCCCGGTATACCGGCGGCATGGTTCATATTTATTCAGCGTTGTATCAGCGCGGCAAACGGGTATAAACACTAACTCGTTACGTTGTCAGTAACTCCATGCCGGAGGTTTTACGGCGGTTTTGATGTGCTTGTATAAGAATCTGCATAATGATACAGTAATTGTAATATACATTTTCAGGAGGATTTATTATGAAACGTATACTTATCGCGTTATTTTTGTCGGTTTCCTTTTCGCCGGTTCTGCTTATGGCGAACCCTTCGGCTGATTCGGGCGCTAGAGGAGGCGGCGCGTCCCAGACCACGCCGCTGGTCTATGGCGTTACAGACCTGAACGGCCTGTTTTCGCCCTTCTTTTACACGACTGGCTACGATCGTGAAGTTACCGATTTTGTAATCGGGGACGCTTTGCTCAGACCTGACCGGACTGGCGATCTGGTCTACAAAGGCATTCAGGGCGAGACCCGGAGCTACAATAGAACGAACTATACCTACAACGGCATCGCGGATGTTACTGTTACCCGTAACGAGCGGGCGGATACCAGCGTCTATAACTTCAAGCTACGCCAAGGGGTCAGATTCAGCGATGGACAGGAGATGGACGCTGATGATTTGATCTTCACGCTCTATGTTTACTGCGATCCGTCGTATACTGGGCTGAGTACGATTAACTCTCTGGAGATTCAGGGGTTAAATGCCTACCGCACCAAGACTTCTGACGAGGTTTATACGCGCTATCAGACCATTACTCAGGCGATCTTAGCTGCTGGACCGGGAAAAACAGGCGCAGGGGGGGGGTACACAGCCGATCAATATACCGGTTTCTATAACCTGTATACCCAATCGTGGAAGAATTACGCGCAAAAGATCGTTGATTACGTCGTGAACAACTATGCCGCTAACGCGAAAGACCTGCCAGATACGGATCTGAGCAAGGCCGGCGTGAAAGTCGCGCTTGGTATGATGGTCTGGGGCTTCGGCGATGTGGATAATTCGGGCAACTTCGTTGGCGCTGTTACTGGCAAGTCATGGAATATGCGAACCGCGTATCCCACGATTGACGACTACTACAATGAACTCAGCGCCGCGTATAACGGCTCACTGGAAGCCTTTGCTGAGGTTGAGCTGGTTAATGACGCTGACGATCCGGTGCAGGACGCGGTGAACGCCTTTGTTTCCCAGTACGGCAAGAATGACCCCAGCATGAGGGGCGTAAGCATAGACTCGATCTCCGGCATCAAAAAGCTCGGCAAGTATGAGGTTGAGGTAACGCTCAACGGCCTGAACGCCGCCGCTATCTACCGCTTGGCCACCCAGCCTGCGGCCCTGCACTACTACGGCAATGAGGCGCAGTACAACTATGAGCGCAATCAGTTTGGGTTCCCCTTTGGCGATCTTTCGATAGTACACGCTAAGGACAGCGTGCCGATGGGCGCTGGTCCCTACAAGTTCCTGAAATATGAGAACCGCGTGGTCTACTTTGAGGCCAATCCCTATTACTGGCGCGGAGAGCCTAAAATCAAGAACATGCAGTATAAGATCACGACTGAAGCTGACCGTGTTCCCGGGCTTATTACCGGCTCAATAGACTTGGCAGACGTCTCGATTTCCAAGGAACGGGCTGTTGAGGTATCTGGTTACAACAGCAACAAACAGCTTTCTGGCAATGTACTCACCTACGTTGGCGTGGACAATCTTGGCTATGGCTATATCGGCATTAACGCGAACAACGTCAAAGTGGGGAACGATCCCGCGTCCGCGGCCAGTAAGAACCTCCGCAAGGGACTTGCCACGGTGCTTTCCGCCTACCGCGCCCTGACCATTGATTCCTACTACGGCGAAACAGCCGCTGTGATCAACTACCCCATTTCAAATACCTCATGGGCAGCCCCCCGCCCGACTGATTCCGGTTATCGTACCGCGTATTCACGGGACGTGAACGGCAGGGACATATACACCGCTTCGATGAACGCGGACCAGCGTTACGCGGCGGCAAGCAGGGCCGCGCTCGGATTCCTGCAAGCCGCGGGCTACACCCTCAGTGCTGATGGCAGCAGAGTTGTTGCCGCGCCCGCCGGGGCTTCCCTGGCGTACGACGCCGCTATTGGCACGGGCGGTGGTGAGGATCATCCCTCATGGTTGCTGCTCACTAAGGCGCGGGAAACCTTTGCCAGTATCGGTATCAGCCTGAACATCAACACCCCTGACTGGAGCGTTCTCTCCTCAGCCATGAATGCTGGAACCACAGTTATTTGGGTTGCGGCCTGGAGCGCCAGCCTTGATCCTGATATGTACCAGGTCTATCACTCCAGCAATGTCATCGGCAAAGGCAGTTCCTCCAATATATACAACATCGCCGACCTTCAGCTTGACCGGTATATTGAGGCGGCACGCGCCAGTCTGGACAACGCTTACCGCAGGGAGATATTCCGCTCGGCGCTTGATGTGATCCTTGATTGGGGCGTTGAGGTTCCGGTCTATCAGCGGCAAAACAGCCACGTCATCAGCACAACACGGGTGAACATCAATACCCTGCCCAAAGACATAACCACCTACTATGAATGGTTTTCTGAAATAGAAAAGCTCGAACTGAACTAATATCGCGGGTACAGGCGTCAGGACTTTGCTTTTACGCGAAGTCCTGATGCTTTTTAAGGGGGACACATGCGTAAGTATATTATCAGGCGGCTTTTGATAGCCGCCATGATTCTGTTTTTTATCGCGTTCATCATCTACTGCCTGATGCGTAACCTGCCTATGTCCTACATTGAGGTTCAGGCGCGTGAACGGGCTATGGCGCCGGGCGCGTCGCGCAGTTTCGAGGAATGGGTTGCCCAGCTTGGGGCAGTGTATGGCATGGACAAGGGCATCATCGCCGGCTTCTTTAATTGGCTCGGTAACGCGGTGCGGGGCAATTTCGGGGATTCATGGCTGTTTAGTATGCCGGTGTGGGACAAATTCACCAGCGTCATTGGGGATTCGCTGTACTTGGGGTTCTGTACGCTGGTACTGCAATACTGCATAGCCATACCTTTAGGGATGCTGGCGGCGCGGAAGCAGTACACCAGAACTGATTACGCGGTAACGGTGGTTGCCCTCATTGGCATTTCGTTTCCCACGTTCTTTCTGGCTACCCTGCTCAAGCTGGTTTTTTCGATAAACCTGGGCTGGTTTGACCTGTACGGGAAAGTTGGCCGCAACTACCTCATCATGCCGCCGCTTGAGCAGATGTTTGATGTTGCCAAGCATTATGTGCTTCCTGTCGCCACCTTAACGCTGGTCAATATTGGGTTTCTTATGCGCTATACCCGAACCAATATGCTTGAGGTACTTCATTCTGATTATATCCGCACGGCGCGGGCCAAAGGTCTGCCTGAAAACCGTGTGATCAATCACCATGCGTTCCGCAATACCCTTGTTCCCCTTGTTACCATGCTGGCCAGCACACTGCCCGGACTTTTTGGCGGCGCGATGGTAACTGAAACCCTGTTTCAGATACCCGGGGTTGGTTACACGGCCTTTCAAGCCACAACCCAGGGAGACATACCGTTCACCATGTTCTTTTTGGTCTTCCTCTCGTTCCTCACCCTGCTGGGAACCCTGCTCTCAGACATCATGTACGCGGTGGTGGATCCGCGGGTAAGGATAGCGTAGATGTATACAGAAGAAAAAGTGAATGGAGAAGAACTCGCGCTGGACGATGAGCGGCGGGTAAAGGTACTGTCGCCGTCCGCGCTGATGGCGAAACGGTTTTTTGCTAACCGTTTGGCGCTGATAGGCATGGTGATTCTTATTGCCATGTTCTTGTTTTCGTTTATAGGCGGTCTGCTCATGCCCTACCGTGAAGACCAGCTTTTTTTGACCTACGAGGAAGTGGTACGGGATTTTGTGAGCGCCGCATACAGTAACACAGTCCAGACCACATCAATTGAGGGCTTTGATCTATCGGTTATGAGCAGAGGGTCTCTGGTTTCGGCGATACAGAATGGGCAGAGCGGTTTCAGTGCTGACGGCGTTGAGTACGCCATAGCGCCGCTTGGCGCGGAGTCGTGGCTGATTACGGCGCGGATGCCGGTTGCCACTATCACTTCCGGCGGCGTCAGGTATACCTTCATGCCGCAGGGCGGCGCGTCTGTGAGCGATTCGCTTCAGGCCAGCGCGATACAGGCCATTGAAGGCAACAACGCAGCCTTTGAACACGAGGGGCTGTTGTACAGTGTCAGTCAAACCGGCAGGCGTTATACCCTTGCCGTGTCCCGTGAGGCTGTTCTCGCCTCCCGTCTGACCGTCAGTCCGTTGGTAAGCGGCTTTCAGGCTGAGTTCAGGCTTTTGCGGGATTTTGAGCAGGCGCTGGCTGCGGGAAGCGCGAGTTTCGCGGGCGCTTATGCAATAAGGCGCGTTGGCGAGTCTTATTATATAAGCCTGAACGGAGTGGATCAGTTCGTCGCGTCGCACTATTCAATACAGCCGACTGTTACCAATACGATTGTGTCCGCTGAAATGCGTACCATGATAGAGAACGCCATCGCGGGCAATGAGACGGAGTTCACCTTTGACGGCGTGAGCTATCAGGTGTCTGGCGTTGACGGGCAGTATTCGATTAAAACAGCGCAGTCAACCCAGCTGGTCAGTATGCTGGAGCGGCCTTCGCTCCGGCACTGGCTGGGTACAGACAAAAACGGCATGGATGTAGTGGTCAGGCTCATGTACGGCGGGCGGGTGTCTCTGCTCATCGGCTTTGTGGTCGTGGTTATCGAAATCCTCATTGGCGTAGTTATGGGCGGTCTGGCCGGTTACTTTGGCAAGGTTGTGGACATGGTTATCATGCGGATTGTTGACACCATCATCTGTATCCCATCATTACCTCTGTACCTCATAGTTGGCGCGTTCATGGATGGCAACAAGGTTGATCCGAACATTCGCATCTATGTACTCATGCTAATCATGGGCTTTATGAGCTGGCCGGGTGTGGCGCGAGTGGTGCGCGGCCAGATACTGTCCTTGCGCGAGCGGGAGTTCATGGTCGCTGCGGAAGCCCTGGGCCTGCGGGTTTCGCGCCGGATATTCCGTCATTTGATACCAAACGTGATTCCTCAGCTTATTGTGGTGGCCACGATGGACCTGGGCAGCGTGATTCTTTCCGAGTCAACCTTGTCGTTCCTCGGACTGGGCGTCAAATTCCCCCTTGCCTCATGGGGCAATATCTTAAACGCGGTAAACGATGTGCATGTTATGACGAACTATCTCTATGTGTGGATACCCGCTGGTTTCTGTATTCTGGTTACTGTGCTGGGTTTCAACTTTGTCGGCGACGGCCTGCGCGACGCCTTTGATCCAAAAATGAAGAGATAATAAGGTATGAGTGATTATATAAGCGGCGCTGAGGCGCGGAACATTGCGCGGGATAACCGCCGGGCGCTTGCGGCGCTTGAGAAAATACGGCGGCAGGAGGGCGGCTCAAAGCAGTTTACCAGTATGCGCGATCCCGCCAACCTTGTTGAGTTTGATAACCTGAAAACGTGGTTCTATACTGATGTAGGCATAGTTAAAGCAGTGGACGGCGTTACGTTTGACGTGCCTAAGGGTAAAACCGTTGGCGTGGTGGGCGAGTCTGGCTGTGGCAAGTCGATTACCAGCCTTTCGCTCATGCAATTGTTGCAGAAGCCCCAGGGACAGATCGTGGATGGCGCGATACGTTTCGCCGCAAGCGATGTGGTGTATGACATCGCGCATACGCCGCCTGAAACCATGCGGAAGATTCGCGGCAACCTTGTCTCCATGATCTTTCAGGAGCCAATGACCAGCCTGAATCCAGTGCTGCGCATAGGCCATCAGGTTGATGAGGTGCTTTTCTTCCACGCGGCTGACCTGCTGGCGCGGGGAATCATACAGAGCGCCGAAAAGGAAGCCGTGAAGCAGCGTACCATTGAAATGCTCTCAATGGTGGGCATCTCCAATGCGGAAGGCGTGTACCTTATGTTCCCGCATGAGCTGTCCGGCGGTATGGTTCAGCGCGTGATGATTTCAATGGCGCTGGCAAGCGCGCCTTCGCTCATCATTGCCGACGAACCCACCACCGCGCTTGACGTTACCATACAGGCGCAGATACTCGACCTGCTGCGCGATCTGAAAAACCGGATCAACGCCGGCATCATGCTCATCACCCACGACCTCGGCGTTGTGGCTGAGATGGCCGACTTCGTGGTGGTCATGTACTCAGGCCGCGTGGTGGAGCGCGGAACCGCCGCCGACATTTACCGCAATCCGGCGCACCCCTACACAGTGGGGCTTATGCGGAGTAAGCCGGTGCTAAATCACCACATCGACCGGCTCTACAGTATTCCAGGACGGGTTCCCAACCCTATACACATGCCGAACTACTGTTACTTCCGCGACCGTTGTGAGAAAGCGTCCGCCGTGTGCGCCGGAGCGTATCCCGCTGAACAGCAGCTCTCGGCGACTCACCGCGTGTCCTGTTACCGCGCAAAGGGAGAGTAAGATGAGCGACTATATCCTTGAGGTGAACAACCTCAAAATGTATTACCCGATTAAGGCGGGTTTAACCCAAAAAGTTGTAGGCCATGTGAAAGCAGTGGATGGCGTCAGCTTCAAGATTGAGCGAGGCACAACCATGTCGCTGGTGGGTGAATCAGGCTGCGGAAAGTCAACCACAGGCCGGGCGATTCTGAACCTGACGCACAAGACGAGCGGCGATGTGCTGTTTAACCACAAAGAAGTGTACTCCAACACCCGCAAAGAGATGCGCAGCCTGCGTCCCCGTATGCAGATCATCTTTCAAGACCCCTATTCAAGCCTTTCTCCCCGCCTGCCGGTGGGAGAAATCATCGGCGAGGCAGTGAAGGAACACGGCATTGTTCCCCTGTCTGAGTATGAGGACTATCTGGACAGCGTGATGAGCGACTGCGGTCTTCAGGGCTACTACAAACAGCGTTACCCGCACGAGTTTTCAGGCGGCCAGCGTCAGCGCATCTGCATAGCCCGCGCAGTGGCGCTCAAGCCGGAGTTTATTGTCTGTGATGAGCCGGTTTCCGCGCTGGACGTGTCGATACAGGCGCAAGTGATAAACCTGCTGATGGATTTGCAGGAGCAGCGCAAGCTGACCTACCTGTTTATCTCGCATGATCTGTCAGTGGTGGAACACATCTCTGACACCGTGGCAGTGATGTATCTGGGCAGCATTGTGGAATACGGCAAGACTGCGGACATCTTCAGCAATCCCAAGCATCCGTATACGCAGGCTCTGTTCAGCGCCATTCCCGTGCCTGACCCCGACGCCAAAATGAACCGCGTGATCCTGTCCGGCACGCTGCCTTCACCGGCAAACGCGCCTAAAGGCTGTAAGTTTCACACCCGCTGCCCCCAGGCCATTAGCGTCTGTTCAGAGCAGGTTCCGCCGGAGCTGGCGATTGCCAGCGAGGACAGCCACTACTGCGCCTGCCACTGTGTCGCCGCAAAGTAGCGATGGCACGTTCTGGGGTGATTGATCAGGCGTGTTCCCGTCAGGCTTCAACAGCGCGGCGCGTGGCGCCTGAAAAGGCTATGCATTTCGTTTTGTTCTATCTCACGGCGTAACGGAACGGGTAAGGCAAAGAGGCTGGTGCAAGAGGCTGCCGAAGGGAGTGAGAGCTTCCCTTTCGATAGCCTCTTCTCAGCTTATTCGACTTTGAAGCGGGAAACCTCAGTCATAAGCTGCTCTATCTGCCGCTTGTTCTCCTCGCTTATGTCATTCACGCGGCTAATCGCCGTGTCTATCTGCTCCGCGCCACTCGCCATCTCCTGCATCCCATTTCCAATCTCTGAGGTGATATGCTCAAGTACCTTGCTCTCCTGTATCACTTCCCGGCTGCCTCCCAGCATCTCCGCGGCGCTCCGCTTCACTTCACCGGTGATATCGTTCAAACTCCCTATAGACTCAAAGATAGCCTTACTCCCCACGCCTTGCTCTTCCATTACGCCACGGACGCTCCGCTCCTGCTCCGTTACCGTCTGCACCCCCTCGCTTATGGACTCAAAGTGCAGCAATACCTCGCTCGTTGACTTCGCCATGGTATCTATAGAGCCTTTTATCTTATTCAATACTGTGCTTATGGTCTTCGACTGTTCTGAAGACGACTCCGCCAGCTTGCGTATCTCATCGGCCACCACCGCGAAACCCTTGCCCGATTCCCCGGCGTGTGCCGCTTCTATCGCCGCGTTCATGGACAAAAGGTTCGTTTGGCTGGCAATGTTCTCCATCACCCCGTTTATCTCCAGCAAGCCTTCTGACTCACGAGCTATCTCTTGGATATTGGTCGAGACTTCCTCCAATCCGGTACGCCCAACTTCAGAAGCGTGGGAGAGCTTGGTAACATTGGTTTCGTTCTTGATAAGGCTGTGGGTTACGCTTTGGATATTGGCCAGCATCTGCTCTATGGCTGAGGAGGATTGGCTTACACACTGGGACTGTTTCTGTATCTGGTTGTTTATAATGCCGATGTGATCGACAACCTGTCCCATAATGACGCCGGCGTCTTTGACGTTTGTCTGCTGCTTGCCGGTTTGAACCTTGATGCTTTGAATAGTCGCGGTGATTTCGTTGACTGAGGTAGCGGTTTCGTTCATGTTGGCGGACAACTCCGTGCCGGTTTGCGAGAGGGAGAGGGCTTCTTTCTTGATAGCGACAACGAGGTTCTTGATCGTGCCAATGGTGAGGTTGAAGTAATGGGCAAGGTCGCCTATCTCGTCATGGGAGCTAATGTTCAAGGTCTTGGTGAGGTCTCCTTCCCCTTCGGAAATATCCTTGAGCATGGCGGACAGGCGGTTTATGGGGCGGCTGATAGATCGGGCCATGAACAGGACCCCTATAAACATAAAGATAATGCTCAAGAAGCCGATAACCAGGCAAACCGTGAGCATACGGTACACCGGCGCCATGACCGTATTGCGGGAGACCCCCACGACCAGTGTCCAGGGCTTGGGAACATTCCCAATGGCAAAAGGCACGGCATAGTATTGCATGACCGTATCTGATTGCGCGCTCTGGTACGCAAGGGAGGCGGCGCTTCCTTTGGTAACCGCGTCAACCATGGTGTTAAGGAAGGGGCCGAAGGTGTCCGTTTCCGATTCCCGCATATTCTTTCCCAGACGGCTTGGGTCGCTATGAGCAGCCACAATGCCCCCTGAGCTAAACAGCATGGCAAAACCATCTCCAAGCGGTTTAACCTCGCTGATCATGGTCTGTATCATTGACATCTCAAAGGCCGCCCCGACACTCCCCACCATCCTGCCCTGATCTTTTACAGGAATACAAATATTTGCCGCTAATATGGGCGT
>JAISAE010000109.1 GCA_031266875.1 Treponema sp. | reverse complement strand
GCGTGGCGCGTGGCGCGTGGCGCGTGGCGCGTGGCGCGTGGCGCGTGGCGCGTGGCGCGTGGCGCGTGGCGCGTGGCGCGTGGCGCGTGGCGCGTGGCGCGTGGCGCGTGGCGCGTGGGTCTTATATTCATGGCGTCATATTGCCGCAGCAAGAGGAATATGTCAAGCGGGTTTGGTGGGACTGCAGCTTCTTCAGCCACAATTCCACCAATGCCGGACACAAGCGGCAGACCGCGCTGTTGGTGTCTACCCGCGTCTCTGACACCTCGGTCGATTAGACCCCAGAACCGCATGGTTAAGGTGGCTGAGGGCGGGCGCCGAGGCGCCAGAGTTTCCGGCATCATCGGGACGTCTACAACGGAATATTCCCGTGTTTTTTCAGTATGCCTCCGCTGATTTTCTTGCCCCGCAGCACCTCAAAACCATGCGCGATCTTCGATCTGCTCTCTTCGGGCGCGATGACTTCCGTGATATATCCCTTTTCAGCCGCGATTCGCGGCGTCATGTATTCTTCCTGATACTGTCGCTGCAAGGTCTTGCGATACTCGCTGTCATGGGTAAGCAGTTCCTTTGAATAAAGAATCTGTATTGCCCCGTCAGCTCCCATCACCGCGATCTCGGCCTTTGGCCACGCAAACACAAAATCAGCGCCCAGATGCTTTGAACACATGGCAATATACGCGCCGCCATACGCCTTCCGAACAATCAGCGTAATCTTCGGCACGGTCGATTCCGCGTATGCGTAAATCAGCTTCGCGCCATGGCGGATAATTCCCTTTTTCTCCTCGTCAGGTCCGGGAACAAATCCGGGAATATCGACAATGGTCAGCAGTGGAATATTAAAAGCGTCGCAGTAGCGGATAAAACGCGCCGCCTTGTCGCTGGCGTCAGAGTCAGCGATGCCCCCAAGAAATATTGGGTTATTGGCAATTATGCCCGTAAGCCAGCCGTTGATATACGCGAATCCAATAAGCATATTCGGGGCAAATTCAGCTTGTGCCTCGAAAAAAGAATCGTCGTCAACCAGAACATTAATAATGGAGCGAATATCATACCCCTGATTGGAGCGTTCCGGCATCAACTTGTTGAGCGTCGTGAGTTTTACCTCGCTAAACTTAAAGGCTTTTTGAGACGGCTCTTCCCCGTTCCAGCGCGGAATATAATCAAGCAGACGCCGTACTGTTTCGTAGCATCGTTTCTCGCTGTCAAGCCTGAAATGCGCGACTCCGCTTTTTTGCGCGTGCATGAGACTGCCGCCCAGTTCCTCATCGCTTATATCAATCGCCATCGCCGCCTTTACCACTTTTGAGCCGGTAATAAACATCAGCCCAATGCGGTCAACAACAAAAATAAAGTCGGTTATTCCCGGAGAATATACCGCGCCGCCGGCGCACGGCCCCGCGATGATGGAAATCTGCGGAATATAGCCCGAAGCCCGCACATTCTGTGTAAACACGTCGCCATAGCCAGCAAGCGCGCTCACCCCTTCCTGGATACGCGCTCCGCCGGAATCGTTAATCCCAATAATCGGGCAATGAATATCAATTGCTTGATTATACAGCTCGGCAATTTTCCTGCCGTGCAGATTTCCGAGGGTTCCTCCTTGCACCGTAAAATCCTGCGCGTATACCGCGACTGTTTTTCCGTGTACAGTTCCGAACCCTGTGATAACCCCGTCATAAGGGATTTCTTTCGCCCCGTCCGGCTTGACCCCTGAATAGACCTCCAGAAACGATCCTTTGTCGAGGAGTAGTTTAATCCGCTCGATAGCATGAAGTTTTCCCTTTCTGTGTTGTTTTTCCAAATCATAATTAGCCATAGCCTGAATATACATTGTATTATCAGCCCTATCAAGCGCGTCAAGAAAGAAGCGACAGCGTATCAAGGCTCTATAGCGAAACTTAGAGGAGAGCGCCATAAAGCCCGGCGCGAGAAACCCGCTTGCATGATACAGCCTGCTTGTGGTATGATATAATAAGCGTTGAGAATTTAAAATAGGCGCGGAACATTAGTCCCCGCTCGCTTGGGAATCTTCCCAACTCATTCGGGACAAGTCCAGAATAGCTCTGTATAAACAAGGAGGACGCTTCATGCGGCTGGCAATAGGCGACATTCACGGTAAACCGTTCTGGGAACACTTTCTGGACGAAGATTTCACTGAGTATTACATACTCGGCGACTATTTTGACAGCTATGGTCTTTCGTTTAAGCAGGAGTACGCGAATTTCCAGCGGCTCCGTGACGCGGCACAACAGGATTCCCGCTTAAAGCTCTGTCTGGGAAACCATGATTACCACTACCTCAGAGATATTCCGGCTGGTGAGCGCTATTCCCGTTTTAATTACCGGCATGACATGGATATTCGGGAGATTCTGGAAGATACGGTAGAGCTTTTCAGCATAGTATACCTAACTTCCGACCACTACCTTCTTTCCCATGCTGGTGTTTCTTGTACCTTTATGCAAAAGGCGCAGGGCAAGGGCTTTAAGACGCCTGAACGCTTGAACGCCGCGTTCAGACAAGGAGACCGCCGGCTCTTTGCCTTTGATGGCCGCGATATGTATGGCAATGACATAAGCCAGGGGCCGCTCTGGGTACGCCCCGAAGCGCTGAAACAGGACGCGCTTCCGGGCTATACCCACATCGTGGGGCATACGCCGCAGGCAAGTATCACTGAAAGCCTTGCCGATGATGGCGTTACGCGCTGTGTGTTCATTGATACCGGCAATAACAAATCAGTGTACCGATTTTGAGCGAAGGCCGAACATAAGACTAAGGAGATGGGTATGCAGAAATTGATATGTTTCGTAATGCTGGCGCTAATGGCGGTCGCGTTGCTTACGGGGCAGGATAGCCGGGGTGGACGCGGGATTACGCTGGAAGAGTCTTATCTTCAGGAATCAATAGACATTATGCTTATTCGGGAGCAAAGCCGGTCGGAGAGTCGTGAGGTGAAAGAAAGCGCCCTTGGGACTATTGAGGCAGCTTTACAGCGGGGAACGAGGAGCGAAGAGATACGGATCGCGCTGGAAACCATGGGCCTTGAGGGAATTGTGAACAGGACTATGAAAGACGGGGTTATTGCTAATAACTTTCCTGATATACGGAGTAAAACGGCCCGTTGTCTTGGGATAATGGGTGGAACTCAGGCATATACCATTCTTATACGAATGCTTGGGGCTGAAACTCAGGCATTTGTGCTTGCCGATGTGGTGAATGCCCTTATGGTAGTTGGTCTTAACCCGAACAACGAGACCGTAAAGCTCATTACTGGAAGGGTTAAGCATTTTGATGTTACGCTTCCTGATGATCTGCTTGCCTTTGCCGCCCTGAGAGCCTACGAGAGCTTCGCGTCTCAGAACGACTGGAGGCTGGATACTGACACTGAGGCGCTGCTTGTCAGTATTTCCAATGGACGGTATCACACTACGGCGCGTGCCTACGCAAGGGACTTGCTCGCCAAGCTACGCAGCTATCACGGGTGAGTGTGGCGGTACAAACAGAATCTCCGGCTCAAGCGTTATACCGAGCGCGGCGTGAACCCGCGAGATAAGCTCATCTACCAAAGCGCGGATATCGGCGGCTGTGGCGGTTCCAGTGTTGATGATGATGTTGCCATGCCACGGCGCGACTTCCGCGCCACCAAAGCCCAGACCACATAAGCCAAGCTCGTCGATGATTTGACCGGTAGGTTTGCCAAAGGCGCGGTTGTTCTTGAACACGGAACCGGCTGAGGGAAAACGGTAGTGGCCTTTACGCTCACGGTCCTGCCGATGGGCTTCTATCTCCAGCCATATCTCGGCCAACGGACGCGGCTCAGGCCGGAACGTGGCGGATAGTATGAGGGCAGCGCGGTTCTGGAACGGGCTTTTCTTGTAGCCGTAGTCTTCGGGTCTGAATGGCACGATTGTTCGCTGAAATGCTTCATCCAGAATCTCAACCTCAATGAGAGTGTCAGACACTGAGCGACCATAACAGCGGGCATTCATGTAGACCGCGCCACCAATGGACGCGGGCATACCAGCGAGGAACGCGAGTGCGCCCGCACCTTCCTGAGCTGCAGCTTCCACAGCGGCGTCTACCTCAGTGCCGGAACGTATCCTCAGTGCCGGCGCGGTGCCAGACACTGCGTTGGCGCCAGACATCACGCCGGCCCAAGCGCCGGTGTCCAGCACAATACCCCGAAGACCGGTGTCTGGCACCACAAGGTTTGCTCCATGTCCCAAGATGAAGACCGGAATGGCCTCGTCAGCGGCGGCGCGTAACAAAGCCGCCGCGTAATCAGGGAACACGGCGGCGTCTGCTTGTACCCAGACATCGGCTGGCCCGCCGACCCGAAACGTGGTGTGTAAGGCCATTGGCTCGTCATAGCGAACAAGGCCGGAGAAGCCGACCTTTGTATTGATTTTTTCCAGAAATTCCCGTAATCTATTCATATTCTGATTATACAATCCTTAAACACGGAGTTTCTATGCCACTGACTTTATTCAATACCCTTGGCCATGAGGTTCAGCTTTTCCAATCCATAAAACCTGGAGAGGTTGGCTTTTATGGTTGCGGGCCTACCGTATATAACTACGCCCATATTGGGAATCTGCGGGCATATCTGGTTCACGATATACTCGCCCGGACGCTCCGTCGCGCAGGTTTTGAGGTAACTCATGTGATGAACATCACTGATGTGGGTCATCTTTCCGGCGATAACGATGTGGGTGATGACAAGATGGTGAAAAGCGCCGAGGAGCGAGGAAAATCCGTGCTTGAGGTGGCTGATTTCTACACCAACGCCTTCTTTAATGACACGGGGCGCATGAATATCGAGCGCCCCACTATAGTCTGTAAGGCTACGGAGCATATCCCCGACATGATTGCGCTTATCAAACGGATCGAGGAGCATGGGTACACCTACTTCGCAGGCGGCAACCTCTACTTTGATATAACCAAGTTCACAACCTATGGGGAGCTTGCGCGTCTGCGGCTGGACGATCTCAAGGCCGGAGCGCGGAGCGTGGTTGATGAAAACAAACGCAATCCCCATGACTTTGTGCTTTGGTTTACCAAGAGTAAGTTTGAGAATCAGGCGCTGGTGTGGGACAGCCCCTGGGGACGCGGCTATCCGGGCTGGCATATCGAGTGTTCGGCCATGAGCATCAAGTATCTGGGTGAGACCATTGATATACATGCGGGCGGCATTGATCATGTGGCCATTCACCATACCAATGAGATTGCCCAGAGCGAAGCGGCCACCAACAAGCACCCCTGGGTCAACTACTGGGTGCATAACGAGTTTCTGGTGATGGATCGGGGGAAGATGTCGAAATCTTCTGGTGGTTTTATTATCCTGCAAACCCTGATTGACGCGGGCTATGACGCGCTTGATTACCGCTACTTTCTGCTGGGTGGTCACTATCGCAGTCAGTTGCAGTTTTCCTACACGGCGCTTGATGGGGCGCGTAATGCGCGGAAGGTTTTGGGCGATCGTGTCAGGGCGCTGGTGGATAAGGCGGGCGTTCCAGCAAAAAATGTTGAAGGTAAAGCAAAGATATATCTTGACGCCTTCAATGCGGCGTTGGAAGATGATCTTTCAACCCCTCGCGCTCTTGCCGAACTTTGGGGACTTGTGCGGGACAGCGAAGTGGAAGCAGCGGAGGCGCTTGCCGCGTTGCTTGATATGGATAGGGTGTTGGGGCTGAGGCTTGAACAGGAAATGATTCAGCGGGAGAAACCGGCTGATGATCCGGCGCTGGTTGCTGAAATCACCGGACTTATTGCGGAACGGCTTGCGGCAAAGAAAGCGAAGAACTTTGCCAGAGCCGATGAAATCAGGCAGGGCTTGAAAGAGCGAGGTATTATCCTGGAAGATAAGCCAGATCAGACCGTATGGCGTGTCCTGTAACGGTTAGAAATAAAACTTGTTTGAAATTATGGAAGTTAAAATGCCCCAGGCGGAATTCCGCACGTTGTATGAAACGGTGTTCCCCATCCTGTTTAGGGTCGCTTACCGTATCGCGGGAAGTGAGGAAACTGCGGAAGATCTTAGTCAGGAAGCGTTTTTTCGTCTGCATGAGAAAAATATGGTTTTTCCCAATCCCGAAGAGGCCAAGTATTGGCTCATTCGGGTGGTAAAAAATACTGCGTTGAACTATGCGAAACGCAAGGAACGGGAACGGAAGGCGTACCAGAAGGCGTTTCGTGAAGATACTAGGGAAACCGAGACCGGGGAACAAATCCTGATCAAGGGAGAAACCCAAACGGAAGTCCAGAAGGCGCTGGAAAAACTGCCGGAGAATCTGCGAATGGTGTTGGTATTGAAAGAATACGGTGAACTGAATTACAAAGAAATTGGACGCGCCTTGGGAATCAGTGAGGGAAATGTAAAAGTTCGAGTATTTAGAGCCAGGGAACGCCTAGCGTTGCTTTTGGCTGCGGACTATAGTCCAAAGGAAGGTTCATAATGTGTCCTGATCATCAAATTCTGTCTGTGTACGTCGATGGAGAACTCCCCTCTCCGTGGAAAGAGAAAATGGAAGCCCATCTTGCCTCATGTCCGCAGTGCGTTGAGCGGATCGCGGCGCTTAGACGCCTGACACTCCACAGCGGCGATGACGAAGCCCTGGAAGCGGCACTCGGCGCTGCGCAGGAGCGGGTATGGCAGCGTCTCAGCCGCCTGGAACCCGCGACAGGTGTGGCATGGAAACAGCGTCCAGGAATCTGGCGGCGTCGGGTTTCTGTTCCCCTGCCTGCTGTTGTCGCAGCAGCAGCGGCGCTGGTCGTGGCGGCAACCCTCATGCTCACTCAGCAAACCGCTCCACAAACCTCAGATACCATGACCGTTGCCCAGAGTCCCCAGAGCATAACCGTCCCGGTAGTACCAGTTTCAACTCTCAATGAGGTGCTGCAATACTTGGACAATCAGGACGCGACGGATATCATGCTCATCAGACTTCCCGAAAGCAAAAGTTTTTCCAGTTCCGGTGAGCCAGCCCTCATCAAAGCGGCTGATTATTCAAGGAGCAAAAACACGCAATGACTAAATGGCGGTTTTTCCCGGTCTTGCCTACCATTCAGGTAGGCATCTTGTTGATTGTCGCTGGTACCGCTCCCAGCTTGGCGGCGCAGGAACTTTCACTGGAGGAACTCTTGCCCGCACTCAGAGAACAGGCCATTGTGATTGATATCGTGGCGCGAGTAGTGGACAATGATCGGGAAGAAATATGGAATTCCGCCGATTCAAAGATTACGATCCAGGGTCGGCCTGTGGGCTTGCAGCTTGTGGGTACGAATATTGTGGTAATAGTGCAATTCACCCCGTATCTCAGACCCGACGGAAACAATGTTCTGGTTGCGCAGGGGCAAATCTGGATCGATGTGCCAAATCTGGGTATCACCTATCAAACCACCATGCAGACGATCCCGCTGGAGTTTGGGGAGCAGGTCTACTTCTTCCCACTTGGAACAGTTGCGTCCGGAGATGAAGCGCATATTGAGATTCAGCTTGCCCTGCGCCCTTACGTGGAACAGAAGTCTAAAGAAATGGCTCCTGACGCGACGACAAATCCGGCCACACCGCCGGAAGCCCCGAAAGCATCCTCCTAATCGCTCTATGAATAACGCTTGCTACCGTTATCTTGCTTTTTTTATTGTGCTAGCCTCCTTTTTTTCCTGTAAAGATGAGGGGCCGGTGATTCTATCCATTGATCCCAAAATAGGCACAGGTGATGAAATACTGCTCATTACCGGAACCGGATTCGGGGAAGAGCGGAACGGGGCATATATCACCGTTGGGGGTTCACCGCCGGTAAGTTCCGCCTACCTTGACTGGAATGACAGCTATATCTCAGTCAGCTTCCCTGAAGCAGGTTCTGGCATTCTTTATGTACATCGAAACGGTAAGAGAAGTAATCCTGCCGTGTTTGCCAACCAGAATAGCATCCCGGAAGTGAAACAGGGAAGTAACGGTGTTGCCCCGCTTGTCGAGCAGGTGAAGCCGGTTTCCGGGCCTATTGGTTCACTGATAACGATACAGGGCAGCGAATTCGGTGTAACACGGGAAGGAAGCGGCGTGTTCTTTGCTTTGTCAGCAAGGACGCCAGAATCCGACGGCGCTATGCTTGGTGCGTCCGAGCTTGACTATGAGCTATGGAACGACCGTGAGATCCGCGTGCGGGTTCCTGATGGGGTAACAAGCGGGAACCTTGAGGTACGAACCAAAGGCGGCGCTTCGACGCCGGTCGCGTTCACCGTTACAGGACAGCCTGGGATAAAAACATTCGGGGAACAGCAGCGTTATACCATTACCTATACGGTTGATGTTCAGATTATGAACGCTGTTTTGCCAAACACCCTTTACCTCTGGATTCCTGAGCCGGTTTCGTCTGCTTCCCAGCGGAACATTGAGCGCCTTGAGCGTAGTATGCTCCCATTGGCTGAACAGTACCAGGGAACAAGCATTTTTCAATTAAACGATCTCACAACCGACACCTATACCGGCATCAAGCTCTCATACAGTGTTGATGTGTATACAGTAGAAACCAGCGTCAGGACGCAACTGGTTAGACGGGCTTTGGGTTCATCGAATATGGCCTCGCTTTATACCATGCCCTCGACGCTTGTCCCTTCAGACGACGAGCGCATAAAGGCGCTGGCAAGCGACATCATCGGCAGGGAGCAAAATCCCTACGAAATCGCCCGTCGTCTCTATGAATGGCTCATAAACGAGGGCGGGATAGACCGCCTTAGTAGGCCGGCCACTGCGCTTGAGGCACTGGAAACTCAGCGTGCTGATTCATGGGCAACGTCGCTCCTGTTTTGCGCGCTTGCCCGTGCTTCGGGCGTTTCTGCCATTCCGATAGCGGGTGTTCTGGTCAACCAGTTGAATCAGGTGTTTCCACACTACTGGGCTGAATTCTGGCTTGAGGATTTTGGTTGGGTTCCGCTGGATCCCACACTGGGAGCCGGAGCCATACCTCCTGACTTTGATACACCTGATAATCCATCAACGTACTATTTTGGCAATCTGGATAATCAGCGGATCACGTTTTCACGGGGGCTGGCCGTGTTTTCTCAGATGGACCCCCAGGGCCGGATCACGACGCGGGATCGCGCTTATGCCCTGCAAAGCCTCTGGGAAGAAGCGGTCGGGGGGCTTGCAGATTATACAACCCTGTGGAGTGATATCATTATCAGTGGAAAATACGCCCCATAAGGGCAGAGGAGCAGTAAGTTATATGATTACCGTGATTTCTTTAGGCGGTTCGATTGTCGCACCCGATGGGGTGGACGAGGCTTTTTTGAAAGCGTTTGTTAAGCTACTACAGGAGCTAGTCGCGGAAGATGCGGAGCGGCGCTTTATCTTCGTGGTGGGAGGCGGTGGGCCGGCGCGTGCGTGGCAGAAGGCGTATCGCGCCATTGCAGAACAAAGTTGCGACGAGCAGGCCGACTGGATCGGCGTCATGGCTACGCGACTCAATGCCCAGCTTATCAAGGCAATACTGGGAGACTGGTGCAGGGAAGCGGTGGTAACTAACCCGATGGAGGCTGTGTCCTTTGAAGGCCACGCTCTCGTGGCCGCTGGCTGGAAACCGGGCTTTTCATCGGACTATGACGCGGTACTGCTTGCCGAGCGTTTCAAAGCCGCCCAAGTGATAAACCTTTCCAACATTGAGCAAGTCTACACCGCCGATCCCCGCCTTGATCCCAACGCGAAGCCTATCGACAAAATCGCGTGGCCGGAGTTCCGCGCCATGATTGGGGACGAGTGGGTTCCAGGTAAAAATGTGCCTTTTGATCCAGTAGCGAGTGATCACGCGCAAAAAATCGGCCTCACGGTGATATGCGCCGCAGGCCGAAACCTTGAAAACCTGAAAAACCTGCTCCAGGGAAAGCCATTTCTCGGAACAACGATTGGGTAGCATAAGAGGCGGTTTCAAAGCCGCCCCACTGCTATCTGAACGACCAGATGTAGCTTATGTACAGCAAGACCCTCTTGTTTTTGATGGCGTCCGCGCCAAAGTCCTTAAAAAACTCTGCGTTTAATGAAGAAGCTGAAAGAAAGGAAAGCGCCCCAAACCCAATCCGGCTCCTTGAAAACCTGAACCATAGCGAAGCTTCAGGAATCAGTAAGTCCCCTGCTAAGAAAAAGGGATGGAAACCCGCAAGTCCAGCAAAGAAACCGCCGCCAAGCCGCATATTGAGCGAAAAACGCCACAGGTCTAGCTCGGTATATACTGTCGGCCATGTCATAGTCGCCAGAATGATTGAAGCCACCCGAAAACCCAGACCGAAATGCAGGCTTCGGCCAATATTCATCTGCCCATAGAAGCCGGCGTCTAGGAACGGAAAAAACGTACCGCTTGAGAGCCCATCGACCTCCGCAGAGTCTTCGACTATGTCTGTGCCGGAGAAGAGCAGCAACCCGCTCAGACCAAAGTCGTTTCTCTTCTGAAAATCAATCGCTGAAAGGGAAGCGCACAATCCCATAAGCGTCAATAGGCACACACTACGTTTCATAAACATATTCAAAGTCCCCCATACTATTTTTAGATTAAACATAAAGCGTTTATCTAAAAATAGCACGGTTTCTTGTGGGTTTCAATCTGTGCGCTTACCTGAAGCGCGACCCAAGCTCTTTCTCATTCAAACGCCAGCGCCGCTTGCCTCATGAAACTCATTCAACAGCGATTCCTGAAGTTTCGCCAGCAGTTCCGGCGCTTTGCCCCCTACTTCCCGGCCATCAATATGGCTTGCTGAGGCGCAGAATCTGGATGAGCTTGAGACAATAACCTCATCGGCGCTCATCAGTTCCGCCACCGTGAACGGCGTCTCAGAAACAGCGATTCCCAGCTTGAGGCAGCGAGCGATAAGGTGGGCGCGGGCAATACCGGGCAGGATCAGGTTGTCGGCGGGAGCGGTGCGGAAAACACCGTTCTTGAGGATATGCACATTACTATGGGCGCATTCCGTAACCCGCTCGCCTCGATGGAACACCGCCTCATAACAGCCAGCGCGTTTTGCCTGCTCGCTGGCCAGCACATTGGGCAGCAGGTTCAGGGTTTTGATGTTACAGAGCAGAAAACGGATATCCTCCACAGTGATGAGTTTCACTTTTTGAGTCTGATCAGGCAGAACAAACGGACGGAGCATGACCCAGAGATTGGCCGGTGTATCAGGAAAGGTATGGGCGCGCTCAGTAGTGCCCCGCGTTACCTGCCAATACACAAACTGCGTGGGGCTATCCAGCTTTCGTACCAAATCGCGGAGCAGCTCAGCAAGCCATGCCTTTGTAAACGAGAGCGGTATCTCGATGAGCGCGGCGCTGTTGAAGAAGCGGTCGATATGCTCGTACAAGGCGAAGATAACGTGGTTTTCAGCAAGCGTCGCATCGTAGACCCCATCCCCAAACCAGCAGACCCGATCATTCATGGGGATACGCAGTTCATCAATCGTAGCGATTTCCCCGTTGTAGTAAGCAAGTGTTTCCATAGGCAGCATACTATAGTAGGAAACAAAAATGGGGAACGCCTCGACTGCTAGCCTGCGCGGTTTCTCGCGGTAGCGTACCGCGCTTTTCCGCGCTAGCTTAGTACCCATTCCCGCGCTAGCTTACCGCGAGAAACTGCGCTAGCTTAGTACCCATTCCCGCGCTAGCCTACCGCGACTTCCCGCGCTAGCTTAGTACCCATTCCCGCGCTAGCCTACCGCGACTTCCCGCGCTAGCTTAGTACCCATTCCCGCG
>JAISAE010000107.1 GCA_031266875.1 Treponema sp. | reverse complement strand
CCCCCCCCCCCCCCCCCCCCCCCCCCCCCCCCCCCCCCCCCCCCCCCCCCCCCCCCCCCCCCCCCCCCCCCCCCCCCCCCCCCCACAAAGACAGAGATCAGCCTTGAAACTGTCGCCGGACTGCCCGTAAACGGTTTTCGCAGGCCTGTCTGGAGGCTGTGAGGACTCAGGTTATCAGTATTTTGATCTCCAGAGGACACAAATCCTGTGGATGTAAAGTTATTTCTTTTCACAATCATCAATCTATCACACAACGAAGCAAATGTCAATGAATTCTCCCACAAAAAAACTTTTTTTTACCTTAGCCACTGCCTTTCGCACTTATCAAGCTATCACACAGCGAAGAGCGTGTCAATGAATTCCCACTTTACCTTAGCCGCTGCCTTTGGCATTAAACGTAACGCTTCGTCATGGCTGAACGTAACGTTTCGTTGTGTCTCCCGGAAGAGCGCACGAGGAACTCGCCGCTACTTTTGCTTTATTCCGGCAAACGGCTCACTGGCTGGATAAGGAGCAGGTGACGTTCTTCGTCAAGGAAGGGCGTCTGTATGGGTATGAGTTCGCAGACCGCGTTTAAGCGCCGTATCTCGTCTGCTATGGCGCTGGCGCGGCCTTTATAGGCGGCCAATACGCCGTCTGGCGCGAGAAGAGCGAACAATGACTTGAGCAGCGCGGGTTCCAGAGGCTTGAATGCACGGAATACCACGAGGTCGAAACAAGCGCCGCCGGCCTGTTCCAGCTCTTTTTCTTCAATAGTAACGTTGGGCAGCGCCAGCACTGCCTGCGTGTTCCTGAGAAAACCCGCACGCCGGCCCATGCGTTCAATAAGCGTGAATGAACAGTCCGGCAGGGCAATGGCAAGCGGGATACCCGGCAAACCCGCGCCGGAACCCACGTCTGCGATACGCGCATTACGTTTACGCGGCTCAAGCAGACGCGCAAGCGCCCCCAGGGGCGACAGCGAGTCAAGGATATGCCTGATCACCAGTTCCCGTCTGTTCTGCGCCCCTACCAGCTTGTAGGCTGGATTAAACAACTCAATCTCTTCTATATACTTACCCATCTGCGCCGCTGCTATGTCAACGCGCCCGCGCAAAAGCGCGTCAATGGAGGCGTCTGATTCCCGTAGACACTGCAGTCCTGTAAGCAGGAGATCGTCAGCCAAGATGACGCAGCTCCCTTTCGCCGGTTTTGTTGTACACACGGGTATGCGGCGGCACGGAACCGGTGAGCCATACATTGCCGCCTATGATAGAGCCGTGGCCAATCACGCTCTTGCCGCCAAGAATCGTGGCTCCGGCGTAGATGGTAACGTCATCCTCAATGGTAGGATGACGCTTTTTGTCAGCTTCTTCCTTCCGCACCGAGAGTGCGCCCAAGGTTACGCCCTGATAGAGCTTCACATTTTTACCAATAAGGGTGGTTTCACCAATGACGACGCCGGTTCCGTGGTCAATGAAGAAAGATTCGCCGATGGTCGCGCCCGGGTGTATGTCGATACCGGTACGGCCATGAAGCACTTCGCTCATCATGCGCGGGATGAGAGGAACCTGCCGTTCCCAGAAGAAATGCGCCAAGCGGTGTACCGTGATGGCGTAAAACCCCGGATAAGACATGATCACTTCCTCAGTGCTCTTTGCCGCTGGATCGCCGCGAAACGTCGCCTCCATATCAAGCGCCAAAAGGCTTCGTATGTGAGGCAGTTCGTCAAAAAAGTCATCTACGATGATCTCCGCCATCGCGTGGCAGCCTTCGTTCCCGCAGGAAAGCTCGCTACATGAGCAGGTGCGCCATGAGAAGACAATGCTCTTTTCCACCTCCCGCTCCAGTTCCCGCGCAAGCCGGTTTACCCGTTCAGCGGTTAAGAGGCGCAGGTTGTCGTGATCAAGCTCCTCCTGCTCCCGAAATCCTGGAAAGATGATCTGATCAAGCTCGCGCAAGATAGTCTCAATGCTCTTGCGGCTGGGTAAATTCGCGCCGCCAGCGTGATTCACTAATCCATAATCGCTGTATGAATCCATCAAAGCAGCGATACTTTTGTCTAGCCTTGTCATAAGTTCCACCTATTCATTCTTCTTATTATAGCTCTCCCAGTTGCTAATCATACCAAGTAGCTTTTCTTTGTCCACACCGAAATCGCGCAGCTCTCACAGAAACGTTCTATTGCTGAGGTGTGCTGGAGAGGCTTTGGATGTAAGCATGGGGATTAAGGCGCAAAGAAGGTTTAGAAAAAGTTAAAAAAAACGGACGCCCTGAAGAGCGTCCGTAATCAGCGTTGCGGCGAAGAAGACTTGAACTTCCATACCTTGCGGCACCAGCACCTCAAGCTGGCGTGTCTACCAAATTCCACCATCGCCGCATTAGCTATAGGTAACTTAGCAAAGATTTTATCCTGTGTCAATACTTTTTTGTAATCTAATAAAGCCTTATGAAGATTTTTGCCGTTGCCTGCCGAAAATAGGGGCATGACGTATCGTAAATCCAAATCCTATATAACAATGCCGTTCAGCGGCCTTAGTCTTGGCTTGCTCCTTCTCGTCGGTTGTGCAAGTAATCCCTCAACCCCTTTGGAACAAGCGTCTTCAAGAGAGAAGCAAGGGGAACTCGTACGTCCGTCAGACTCGATTTGGACAGCCCTTGAAAACAAAGACAGCGAGAAGGCGCGTACATTCATCGTGGGTTCTACTGACATCAACACTACTGATGAGCAGGGCAGAACGCCGCTGTACCGGGCTGTGGAGAACAAGGACGCGGAACTGGCGGCGTTCTTTATTGCCAGCGGCGCGCTTGTTGATAAGGCCGATAAGCAGGGGCAGACCCCGCTGGGAGTCGCGGCGGCAAATAACGACGCGGCAAGCGCGGCGGTGCTCGCACAGGCTGGCGCTGACATTCACCATGCTATGCCTGATGGGAAAAGTCCGGCGCGGCTGGCAGTAGACCGGGATGGAGCGTTTCTGGAATCGCTCATCACAGAAGATTCCATAACAACTACCGATCAGAATGGGAATAACATGCTTGACCTCGCCCTTGCTAACCCGAATCTGAAGGTACACGCTGAGTCGGCAAAAACGCTTATCCTGGCGGACGCGGTTCCAACCAATATGGTGAATACCATATATGCCTATTTTTCACCGGCGGTACTCAAGGCAAACTACAACTATCGTATCAATGATGGAATCACGCCGCTCCACGCCGCGTCGCGGGAAGGCCATATTGGTTTTATGGAATTCCTCATTGAGCAGGGGGCTGATGTAAACATCAAGAACGCTTCCGGCTCTACTCCGCTCCATGAAGCAGTGCGTTCCGGCAAGATTGACGCTATCAAGGTACTGCTTGCCTCCAAGGTTGATATTAACGCTCAGGATGCGCGGGGCAACTCGGTTCTCCACCTCGCCATACGCGACGTGCCGCCTGATACGCACCGCGAAATCGTGAACCTCCTCCTTGCCCAGCCCGGAATCAATCCGAGCCTATGGGACGAGTATGGTGATTCCCCGCTTCACGCAACAATTACGCTTAACAAAGACCCGGAGATCATGAAGGCTTTACTTAAAAAAGGGTCTGACGTAAGCGTCCGTAACATTGAAGGAAAAACACCGCTCTATATGGTGATTGAGCAAAACCGGCCTCAATACGTTACCATGCTTCTGGAAAGCAACTCCAACCTCTTTGCCGCGGATAACTCCGGCATTACCCCTTATGAGAAGGCGCTCAGAGAGCGGGCGGATTTGCTGCCGTATCTCATTACCCCAGCGACCGTGCTGCAGTGCGATGGGGACGGAAACAGCATCCTGCACATGAGTGTCAGGAATGGATCACTGGATACAGTACATATAGCGATGGATAAAGGCGCACGGATAGACGCCCGCAACAAGCTTGGAGACACGGCGCTCCATATTGCGGTCAGGCAAAACAATGAGAGTATTGGCCAATCACTCATAGCGCGGGGAGCGAGTATCTTTGCCCTTAACGCGGCAAGTGAAAGCGTTCTGTATCTGGCCTTTCACGCGACAGGTGGAGTTGAGGAATGGATACTCACGCCGGAAACCATAGTGGCGAGGGACGGGCTGGGAAACACAGTGCTGCACTACGCGGCTCAGTGGAAAATGAATAACATCCCGCAAATCGTACAACAGGGCGCTGATGTTGAGGCGGCCAATGCGATTGGTGAAACGCCGATTTTCGCGGCAGTCAAGGCTGATTCACCCGCTACGATAACTACGCTGATTTCTGTGGGCGCTCGTGTTGACGCACGGGATAAGATGGGTAACTCGGCGCTTCACACGGCGGCGCGCTATAATAGAAAAAACGCTGCCATCTCCCTGATTGCCGCTGGCATTGATATCAATGCCCACGCCTTAAACGGCAAGACTCCGCTCCATGACGCGGTCAGGCTTGGTATCTCCGATGTTGAGACGGTACTCACCAGTAAACATGCAGACCTTGAGGTTCGTGATAACGATGGGTATACGCCGTTTATGGAAACCGTGCAGGCAGGTCAGTACGCCAGCGCGGAACGGCTTGCCAAATTGGGCGCTGATACCAATACCCGCGATAACGCGGGGGAAACGCCGCTCCACGTTGCGGTACGCCTGGGCAAACTCGATCTGACAACCCTGCTTCTGGGACGAGGCGCCTCGATTCACGCACGCAATTCAAAGGATATGACCCCGTTCAGGATCGGGCTTTCCGGTTCAACGGAAATGGTAACGCTCCTGATCAAGAATCGGGTTACGGTTGTTGATGATTACGGCGCGTCGCCCTTGAACATTGCTATTCAGGATCGCGCACCGCTTGACGTCGTAAAGACCATTGTTAGCGCGGGTGCGCGGCTTTCCTCGATTGACTCGCGGGGCAGGACGCCGCTCCGTATCGCGGTTGATAACCGGGACTGGAGCGTTGCCCAGTACCTCACCGAAGCGGGTTCCGACGTGTTTTCCATTGCCGGCGACCGGAAGACGCCGGCGGAACAGGCCATCAATATGGGTGAAGTGGCGGTTAAGGCTCTGTTTAACGGCAAGGCGATTAGCGCACAGGACAATTCGGGTAACACGATTCTGCATTACGCGGCTCAGAGCGGGAATCCCACGATGGTTACGCTGCTGATTGATTTAGGCGCTGATAAGATGGCAAAGAACATTGCGGCTGAACGTCCGGTTGATGTGGCCCAGCGCTGGAAAAAAACTGACGCGGCCTTACTGCTTAACTAAAGTGGACAGTTCTTGGCAACAATGGGGTATATGATTCAGCGTTCTGGCATAAACAGAACGCCTGTATTATATTCCTTACCAGGAGAAAAACATGACCCATAAGATGGCAATTATCGGTTTTGGCGGGATGGCAGGCTACCATCACGACAATATCACCAGGCACTTTCCTGAACTAGAGATAACCGGAATCTATGATATCCGGCCAGAGGCTGTTCTTAACGCGCAAAAGAAGGGGCTGAAAGCCTACGACTCACCGGATCAAATCTATGCGGACAAAAGCATTGAGCTGGTTCTCGTGGCGACCCCAAACGATATGCATAAACCTTACGCCATTGCCTGCCTTGAATCAGGTAAGAACGTTATCAGCGAGAAGCCGGTTACGCTGAACTCGGCTGAACTGGAAGCAATCATCGCGGCTGCGGAAAAGGCAGGCAAGTTCTTCACGGTACACCAGAACCGGCGCTGGGACAGGGATTTCCTTATTGTGAAGAAAATCTTCGCCGACGCTATTCTGAGTAAGCCCTATGTCATTGAAAGCCGCGTACAAGGCTCCCGTATCGGTATGCATGGCTGGCGCGGCTGGAAGCAGAATGGTGGCGGCATGGTGCTGGACTGGGGCGTGCATCTCATAGACCAGATGCTCGACTTCTTTCCGCAGAAGGTGATCGCGGTCAGCGCGATCCTGCACAAGGTGTTCGCGCCTGAGGTGGATGATAACTTCACCGCGTCATTCCGTTTCGAGAATGGCCTGAACTATATCGTCAATGTGGCGATGAATTCGTTCATCGTACAGCCGCGCTGGCACATCTCCGCCGAAGACGGAACCGCGCTCATCGAAAACTGGGAATGTGCCGGCAAAATCGTGAAACTTACCGACTCGAAGACCCTTGAATGGTCTGAGGACATTGTCTACACCGCCGCTGGGCCTACCCGTTCCATGGCCCCTCGCCCCAAAGAAACCACCCTTGAACTCCCTCTGCCCGCTAATGTTGAAGGCGTGTGGCTCGACTACTACAAGAACATTGTCGCGTGCCTCAACGGACAAGCCACGCCTATCGTTAAGACGGAACAGGCGCTGCGGGTTATGAAACTCATTGACCTTGTGTTTTTATCCGACGAGAAAAAGCACGGCATTGAGTGCTGCATCTAAGCGTAGTAAGGGTACGCCATGTCGTACCCTTACGATAGAACAAGCTTGCCTATACTGGAAGTTTCCGGCCTCAAAACGTACTTTTATTCTGACAATCGCGTGATCAAAGCGGTGGATGATGTATCTTTCTCGGTTAAACCAGGTGAGACGCTTGGTATTGTCGGGGAATCAGGTTGCGGCAAGAGCGCCACCGCGCTTTCGATTTTGCGGCTGGTACCCGCGCCAGCGGGACGAATCGTGGGTGGGCAGATACGTTTTCACGGCGAGAACCTCCTTGAGAAATCCGAAGGCGCGATGGAACAGATACGGGGCGGGAAGATAGCTATGATATTTCAGGAACCAATGACGAGCCTCAACCCTGTGTACACCATAGGCCAGCAAATTGTTGAGGCAATACGTTTGCATAGCCATATCAGCCGCAAGGCCGCACGTGAGCGGGCAATCGAGAGCCTGGCTCTGGCGCACATCCCCGCGCCAGAGCAGTGTATCAGGCAATATCCCCACAAACTATCGGGCGGTATGCGTCAGCGGGCGCTGATCGCCATGGCGTTGTCCTGCGAACCCGAACTGCTCATCTGCGACGAGCCAACTACAGCACTTGATGTTACGATTCAGGCACAGATTCTGGAACTGCTTGAGCGCCTGCAAACAGAAACCAACACTACTGTACTGATGATTACCCACGACCTGGGTGTTATCGCGGAACTTGCCCACGAGGTACTGGTGATGTACGCGGGCAAAATTGTTGAGTATGGCGATGTGGAGCGCCTTTTTGCGCGGCCTTTGCATCCCTACACCCAATGGCTTCTGGCCTGTATCCCGCGTATCAGCGGCGGCGCCCTGCCACTGCCGCCAGTCAAAATGGCGCCCACGCCCAACGAAGCGCCAGTAACGTGCGCCTTTGCGCCTCGTTGCGCAGACGCCACGCCGCTATGTAAACAAAAGATGCCAGAACTTGTCGCCGTGGATACTGATTATGCCGTACGCTGTTTCAAGTACAGCGCTCTGTACCATCAGGGTCAGAAGAAAACCACAAAACCCGTGTCCATCCCTACATAAGAGTCTTGCCTACCCCTAACGAAGACCCCTGACGTGGGTGTCAGAGACATTAAGCAGAGACATGAGGTGTCAGAGATGACAGACGTGGTGTCAGAGATGTACAGACGTGGTGTCAGAGCGATTCAAGCACTTTGCACCGGACGATGCGGAGTGTCTGCACCAGTCGGCTCAAGCACTCCGCACAAGGCGGCTCAAATACCTTGCGCCAGACAGCGCAGACACTCCACGCAAAGCGGTTCAAACACCTTCACCAGTGTTGGTGGAACACTCTCACTCGGTCGGGTGGAACACTCTCACCAGTACGAGTGCGACACTCACACTCAGTCGGGTGGAACACTCTCACTCGGTCGAGTGGAACACTCTCACTCGGTCGAGTGGAACACTCTCACTCGGTCGAGTGCGACACTCACACTCAGTCGGGTGGAACACTCTCACTCGGACGAGTGGAACACTCTCACTCGGTCGGGTGGAACACTCTCACTCGGTCGAGTGGAACACTCTCACTCGGTCGGGTGGAACACTTCCACTAGACCCCGCGCTGCCGCTTGAAACAGGCTGGCTAAGGGTGAGTGGGTGATAAAAAAGTGCCTATTGGAAGTGTTATAGATTATAAAATTGACGAGGGAAGAATGTGCCTACGTGAACCAGTAATTAATGAATATACAAGGGAAAAAATCTTCAGAGCAACGGCGCCTAACAGGTTTACGCGCCCAAGATTTTTTGCCGGATTGCCAGGCCGGTTGGCGTTACGGCGAGTCCGCCTGTGCCGGTTTCGCGCAGAGTCTGTGGTATGGTCTCGCCCACCTCCCACATAGCGGAAATGACCTCGTCAATTGGAATTACACTTTTGACACCGGCGAGCGCCATGTCCGCCGAAGTGATAGCGCACATGGTAGCGGCGGCGTTGCGTTTAATGCAGGGAACTTCGACAAGGCCGGCAACTGGATCACAGACAAGGCCGAGCTGGTTTTTCAGCGCGATTGCCGCAGCGTGCGCTACTCTATCAGGAGTGCCGCCGGCCATTTCAACCAGCGCGGCAGCGGCAAGCGCGGCGGCGCTCCCGCACTCAGCCTGACAGCCGCCTTCGGCTCCCACAATGCTTGCCTCGTTCATAATCACCATGCCAAACGCGCCTGCGGTAAACAACGCCATCACTGCGTCCTTTTCACTTGCTCCGTGTTCTATCATTGTGAGGATCGCGGCGGGTAATATGCCGCAGGAACCGGCGGTAGGCGCGGCCACGATCTTTCCCATGGCCGCGTTGTATTCAGCTATGGCGATAGCCTGCGTAATGGCGCTGGCGCAGAATGTGCCGCTGAGTGTCGCGCCTTTCAGCGCGTACTCATTCATGCGCCAGCCGTCGCCGCCGGTAAGTCCGCTCGTGGAACGAAGGTCTTGCGCCACACCTTTTCGCGCTGCTTCTCGCATAATGTCAAGATTTTTCTTCATTATACTAAAAAGCTCTTCCGTGCTTTTGTCCATGAACTCCGCCTGGTCAGCGATAATCAACGCGGAAATTGCCACGCCCTGTTCTATTGCCTGTTTTACCAGTAACGCGATTGAATGATACTCAAGCATTGGGGGTCTCGTTCTGATTTGCCCGCAGGAACACGACACTGTTAATATGAGGAAGTTCGCGCAGTTTATCCACGAATTTTTTCTCAATAGCGCCGTCAACTTCCAGAGTCATAACCGCCTCAAACCCCTTATGCGGACGATTGAGTTTGAAGTTCCCGATGTTAATGTTATACCAGCTCATAAGCGACGTTACCTCGGCGATAACGCCGGGTATGTCCTTATGGGCAATGATGAACGTGTCTGAATTACCGGTAAACGCGGTTTCCATCTCATTAACGCTTGTGATGAGGATGTTACCGCCGCCCACGGATGCGCCCTGAGTTACACATTCTTTGCCGCTCCTGCCAATGAGGTGGAGTCGCGCTGTGTTGGGGTGCGCGTGAGGAATCTTTACCTCGTCAAACGAAAAGGCCAGTCCCGCGTCTTTGGCAATGGTGAAACTGCTGCGGATACGCTCATCATCGGGGAACATACCCAGCAGGCCGGCCACGAGCGCCTTGTCCGTGCCGTGTCCCCGATAGGTCTGGGCAAAGGAACCGGCAAGCCTTATCTCAGCCTTAGCTACGTCTTCACCCAGTATTTTCCAGCTTACTCTGCCGATTCGCACCGCGCCAGCCGTATGTGAGCTTGACGGCCCAATCATCACCGGCCCGATAACATCAAAAACATTCATAGCGTAAGCCTATCATTATGATATATAAGGCACAAGCGTTCCTCAAAAAAACATTGGACGCTTTTTTAATTCAGAGTCAGGTGATAAAGTAACCTATATGGAAGTATTGATTGCGCCGGATTCATTTAAGGGTAATATGAGTGCGCTGGAGGTTTGCGACGCCATTGCGGAAGGTGTTTTGCGGGCTGACGCGGGCGCTGTGGTGCGTAAACTCCCGCTGGCGGATGGCGGCGAGGGAACAGCGCGGGCTATAACGAGTGCGGCTGGCGGACGTTTTGTCAGTGCGCGGGTCAGCGGCCCGCTGGGGAAGCCTGTTGACGCTGTGTTTGGCCTTATCGACAATGGCCGTGTTGCGGCGCTTGATATGGCAAGCGCGTCCGGCATTGAACTGCTCAGACGCGAAGAGCTTAACCCTATGAAAACCACGTCTTATGGAACTGGCCAGCTCATTACAGCCGCGCTTGATAGCGGGGCGAGGGAGATTATCATCGGCATTGGTGGGAGCGCCACCAATGACGGCGGTAGTGGTATGCTTTCCGCGCTGGGTTTCAGACTGCTGGACAGGCAGGGAAAACCGCTTATTCAGGGCGGGGAAGCCTTAGATAACATTGCTTCTATTGATATAAGCGGGGCGGACCCACGGCTCAGGCAGACGCGGATCAGGGTTGCCTGTGATGTAAACAACCCCTTGCTTGGCCCAGCCGGAGCCTCCGCTGTATTCGGCCCGCAGAAAGGCGCGACGCCGGAACAAGTTGTGGCGCTGGACGCCGGTCTCACGAAGCTGGCTGCCGCATGGATTCAGGCGGGTCTTGCCGCTGATGTCATGCAGAGTGGGGATGGAGCCGCAGGCGGCGTTGGGGCTGCGCTGCGTATCTGTTTAGACGCGCACATGGAATCCGGCGCTCTGCTGGTGATGAAATATGCGGGATTTTTTGACGCGCTTGCCCATGCTGACCTTGTGATTACGGGTGAAGGCATGAGCGACGCCCAGACTGCGGGTGGTAAGCTCTGTTCCGTAGTAGCGCGGGAAAGCCGCAAAGCCAACATTCCAGTTGCCCTGCTTTCCGGCGCTTTAGGCGCGAATCCCGCCGCTCTGCTCAAAGCTTTTGACTACGCGGCTTCAATTGCCTGCGGCCAGACCAGCCTTGACGCTATGATCCGCGACAGCCGCGCTGACCTTGCATTTGCCGCTGAAAACCTCATCCGCGCCACACGAATGTTTGCAGTCGCCGAGTTTAGCCAAACCACTGTATCCTCTTTATAAGCAGGGAACATTCTTCGCTTAATCCTCTTCCCCTTCCCACACTTCCAGCGCCATGAGGGAGAATCCCTCTGCGCGTAATGTTTGTCTCAGGGATCGCCGCGTCTCGTATGATTCAGCAGGGAAAAGGCGCTTCTTTTCCAGAAACCGCCTGATTAGAAACATTTCTTTTTCAAGGTTCAGAGTTGCTTTCAACGCCGCGCTCACCACATCGCGGTCAATACCTTTGCTACAGAGCGCTGCGTTGAGTCGACAGGGGCTGTCTCCACCCAATGTAAGGCGGGAATTGAGCCACAGTTCCGCGTAACGACTGTCGCTCACGATTCCCAGTTCGCTTAAACGGGAAACAACAGTCCGTACACAAGACGCGCTATGTCCCTTTTGTTCAAGTTTACACGACAGGCCATAAAAAGTCTGTTCTGCACGAGCGACAAGGCGCAACGCGGCCTGTTCACAGTTTTTCAATTCATACGCTTGCATGGAACGCGACCACAGATACGCCTCGTCCTAACGTTTGGAGAACTGGAAGCGTCTGCGCGCTCCGGCCTGACCATACTTCTTGCGTTCCACCATACGAGAATCGCGGGTAAGGTAACCGTTACTCCGCAGGCTGATATAATTCTCCTGATCAATCTGACAGAGTGCGCGGGCGAGCCCATGTCTGCACGCTCCGGCCTGACCATGAGACCCGCCGCCATACACATTGATAAGCACGTCAAACTTGTTCTCACAGGCCGTAACCATAAGCGGCTGACGTACTACGAGGGCATACTCTTCCTGCGGGAAATACCGAATCAACTCTTTCCCATTCACCGTTACTTTGCCGCTTCCCTCGCGCACAAACACCCGCGCTACAGAAGTTTTTCTCCGGCCTGTTCCAATACCAAGATTCTTAATCACTTATTACCCCTTATAACTCAATAGCCTGCGGATTCTGTGCCGCATGAGGATGCTCAGGCCCCGCGTAGACTTTGACATTCTTTAGCAGATCCCTACCCAGCGGGCCTTTAGGAAGCATACCCTTGATCGCCTGCTCCAGCGGAAACGTGGGATGGCGGGCAAAAGCCTTTTCAAAAGGAATAGTCTTCAAGCCGCCGACATAACCGGAGTGGCGATAGTACAGCTTCTGCTGCGGCTTTCGTCCAGACAGCGTCATTTTGTCCGCGTTGATCACCACCACAAAGTCCCCCACTGCCTGATGAGGGGTATAAGCTGCCTTTTCCTTGCCGCGTACAATTGATGCGACACGCGCCGCCAGCCTGCCCATGGGCTTGCCTTCAGCGTCAATTACAAACCATTTCCGCTCCACTTTAGCGGGTTTTACGAATAGCGTTTTCATAATTATACAACCTTCTCCAAGAATTTCAGAAATGAATCTTGCCATATCAAGGGGATTCCTGTCAACTACAGCAATTTAACATGTGAAAGAGAATTGATAGATTCACTGGTATAGGTCAAAGCGAATCCCGCGCTGGTGGCGTAGTTCCTGGGCCTATCATCTTGCTGGCCCAGGATGAAGAGAGCGGCAGCTTGCCGCGCATGAAAGGCCAGTTCATGCGCGGGCTAAGGTTGCCGCTCTTTTTTTAGTCTAC
>JAISAE010000062.1 GCA_031266875.1 Treponema sp. | reverse complement strand
AGAATTTCGCCTTGGACTTGTTATCGCCTAGTCCCGAGCTAAGGTTATCTGCAAATTTTTGCATAATAAAAGAATAAAGAACATAAAAGATGAGCAAAGGAAAGACCTAACTGGAAATGAAACTCAGTATGGGGTTGGACCGGACTATGGGCCGGAAAAAGGCCACCTCATGTTTGAGGAGACAGTTTGTCAGAAGAGGGTCTACCACCCGGCTGGTATAGGAAACCTGATTCCGTTGTTATTTTAGTTCACAACTAATGCTCCGGCGTCGCTTCCTTTAGGCGCTGAGTTTTGAGCCGCGTAATCCAGACCCGCAGAATATGAGCCGACCAATGGACGATGAGGAGACGGAGACGCTCAAAGGATGCAAGCTCAGTATCAAGTACAAGCTCCGCCATGATGCACTGAGCTATAGGTTCGGTGAGGTTGCCGGGCAGTTCTAGTATCCAGCGGGACAGAGGCGCACCATCACCGGTCTGTATCCACGCCGATACCGCGCTTTGCAACTCCTGTGCTGCCGTGCCGCATTGGGCAAGTTCAGGCCGGCGTTTCTGGAACCAAGAATTGTGGGTACTATGATAAAAGCAATGAGCTGACTCAGCTTCATCTAGCGCCAGCATTGGGGCTAGACTCTCATTATCAAGAAAGCGTACCAGAAGTGGGTAAAACTGGTTCTCAATGTCAAAAATACTCGCCATTGCCAGGACTACCTCGTCGCGCAAATAGGGGGGCGGGTCCGTGCCACGCAGAAGGTCTACCAGTATCGACAGCGAATCAGGCGAAGCGTATATGCCAAAAGCAGCCACGCCCATCAGCTCCAGACGCGGATTCTTCGTATTGGCAATGAGACGCTCAATTTCAGGGCGGAAATCCATATCCTTGAGCCTGGCAAGCGCCACTATCGCCTCTCCAGCCAGCATATAGTCATCGGCAAACGCCTTTTGCCGTAGCAACGGTATGGCTGAGACCACGCGATGGGTTCCCAGTATGCGGGCCGCGAGATAAGCCGTAGTATAGGGGTGGTTCACAATATCGGCTATGAGCGCCTTTTCCGCGTCCTCGTTGAGCGTTTCCAGCGCCTCTATTGCCAGCAATGCTTCCAGCCGTATCCCCAGACGGGGAGACTTTGCCCGTTCCAGCAGCTCCTTAATGGCAAGCGATGATGGTGTATCGCGCAATGCCTCCAGTATCTCTTCCTCTTCCTCACTATCCTTTGTTTTATGCAGACGGTCCAAAAGCGAAATCGCCCGCAAGTCCCGAAACGAGAAGATCACTTCAATCGCGTTCCTGAACGGCAAAGCTCCAAGCGACACAAGTTTGCGTTGCAGAAATATAACCACTATTGTCAGCGCGATCAGGATGATGTATAGAACCTTGAACGCGATGAACTTGCTGAAACCAAACGCAACAAGCACATCTAAAAACAAGCCCGCAAGGAAAGAGCCAAGTACACCGGCAACGCCGAAGATGAAAAAGTACAGAATACCCATATCAAGCATCATCTCCGCCGGCACAAGGTTTAGAAAATAGGTCTGAGCAATGCCTTCCGCGCCCAAAAAACCAAAATTCAGGATAAAGAAAAGAAAAGAAAGCAGGAGTACCACTTCCATCCCCGGATTCTCCGCGCCCAGCGTCAGTCCAATTGGAATAAACACGACCAGCAACATACCCATCAAGCCAATAACCGAACATACGATAAAGATAGGCTTCGCTCCGATGCGGTCAATGAGGAACTTTATCAGCAGCTGGATCACCAAGACACCCAACCCACCAAACACCGAATAGAGCGATACCATGCCCGCGCCTTGCTGGAACACCAACGGGTCTTTGCTATATACGATGATGAAGGCACGGGACACACCCGACACCAGCGCCACAATGAACAGAATCACGATGAAGTAGCGCATAGAGGCATCAACCAGTGCGTTTTTCATCAGTGTCAGCAAGTCAACATCTTTGCTATGTAATTCAGACGGTGGTTCAGGTAAGCCCCTCATTAGTATCCCGCTCGCTATACCGGTTCCAATGCCAATCGCCATCAGTACAGCATAGACCCAGGTTGAAGGCTCGTCGCCAAGCGCCAGCGCAATGGCAAAGCCGCAAAACATGCCAACAGCGCTGTTAACCGCCTGAATTTGGGTCATGTAGCTTCCCCGATCCGGCCCAGTCGCCATAGCGCTCAACACCGGGTTGTTACCAACCATGCCAATGCCCCGCGCTGCATGAAACAGCAGCACCCCAATCAGCAAAAGGTACTTAACAAAACGGTGATAGCCCGCGTCAAACAATACGGGGATAAAGAGCAGGGGAATCATGCCAATAGCCCGGCCAATCCAGGCTACACTGAAGATACGAATGATGGAAAAGCGTTTAGTCAGCACCTTGCCAAGTGGCAGGAAGAAAAATGCCACATACATTAGCGCGTTAAGTATGCCCAGCTCAGTAGCTGAAAAATCAAGACGCATGGCGAAAAGCGTAATGACATTTCCGATAAGGAATGTCCACGATAATGCGTTAAACACATTGAACAGCGTGTACTGTTCCCGCGCTTTACCCAGGTGATACGGCGATAGCGGCGCAGCCTGTATGACAGAAGAAGCCATAGCTCTAATATAAGAGAGGAAACGTAGAAAGGTAAGGGGCGTCAGGGCTTGCCTATGGCTCTATTTATGTGCTGAAAACCACGTCAAGGTATCTTATTTTTTTTATCGTTGTGGTATTATACCCAAAAATTAGGAGGACCTTCGATTTATGAGTAAAGATGCTATGTATTTGGCCGATTTGGAAGCGGTAAAGCAGGATGGCCTCGCACTTGAGCGGGTGCAGAAACAAACTGAGGAACTCTGCCTTGCCGCTGTGAGACAAAACAATGAGGCTATTGAGTTTGTTGATGACCAAAAACCAAATATCTGTCTGGCGGCAGTCAAGCAAAACGGTCTAGCCATACGTTTTATTGACGAAGACGCGCTCACAGCGGAGATTTGTCTCGCTGCTGTTAAGCAAAATGGAAAGGCGCTGGAGTATGTGCCGATCTCTCTACGGACGCCTGAGCTACGGCTTGCCGCAGTGCGGCAGAACGGCTTGGTTCTGGAACAACTGCAAAACATCCAGAAGCGGATGCCGGAACTGGCGCTTGCCGCAGTTCAACAGAATGGGAACGCCCTTAAGTTCGTAAAAAAGCAGACGCCGGAGGTATGTGTGGCGGCTGTTGAGTATGACGGCCTTTTACTAGAGCACGTTCAGAAGCAAACGCTGCAGATTTGTCTTACTGCCGTTAAGCAGAAGGGCATGTCGCTTAAGTTCGTGAAGAAGCAAACGCCGGAAATCAATCTCGCGTCTGTTGCGCAGGAAGGCGACGCCCTGCAATTCGTGAAGAAACTCAGTCCCACTATCATTCGTGTAGCACTTAAACAGAACGGCCTTGCCTTGCGCCATCTAACGCGGAAGACGCGGTCACTTTGTCTGCTGGCAATTTCAGAAAACGGCATGGCCCTGCAATACGTCGAGAAGCAGCCGGCTGATATGTGTTTTGAGGCAATTAAGCAGAACGGTCTCGTGATCCAGTTCGTTCAGAAACAGCGTCCCGATATATGTCTTGAGGCGGTTAAACAGAACGGCCTCGCGCTCCAGTTCATTCAGAAACAGCGTCCCGATATATGTCTTGAGGCGGTTAAGCAGAATGGCCTCGCGCTCCAGTTCGTTCAGAAACAGAAACCGAGCCTTTGTTTTGAGGCAATTAGACAGAATGGTATGGCGCTGGAGTTCATTCAGAAACAGCGTCCTGAGTTCTGCCTTGAGGCTGTGCGGCAAAATGGTATGGCGCTCCAGTTCGTCCAGAAGCAAAAGAACGAAAGTTGCCTTGAGGCTGTGCGGCAAAATGGTATGGCCTTGCAATTCGTGAAAAAGCAAAGCTCGGACATCTGCCTCCTTGCGGTAGATCAAAACGGCCTCGCGCTTCAGTTCGTCAACAAGCAGAGCGAAGAGGCTTGCATCGCGGCAGTTAGCCAGAACCCGGAGGCGCTCTCCTTCGTGAGGCGCAAAACCAGCGCCATACTCCACGCCGCTCACGCAAGGTAAGCCAAACACCATGCCAGAACGCCTTACGCCTGAACAGTCATACGCATTAGTCTCAAAGTACGGCTCACCCCTCTATGTGTATGACGAAACGCTTGTTCGTGAACGCTGCCGGGAAATCAGTGGTCTCGTGTCCCTGCCGTTTTTCACCGCCAACTATTCGGCAAAGGCAAACACAAACATTGAGCTGCTGAAAATCGTCCGCAGCGAGGGTCTCCATGTTGACGCCATGTCGCCCGGAGAGATTCTGGCTGAAACAGCGGCTGGCTTTCAGCCAGACGAAATCTTTTTTATACCTAACAATGTGTCAATTGAGGAACTACGTTTTGCCACCGAACGCGGCATTATGACGAGCCTTGATTCGCTCTCCCAGCTTGAGCAGTACGGTAAAGCCGGACTCGCACGCCGTGTGGCGTTCCGGCTGAATCCGGGTGTGGGCGTGGGACACAGTGTCAAGGTGATGACTGGCGGCAAGAGCAAGTTCGGCATAGAAACAAAGGATGTTTGCCGTGTTCAGGAACTCGCTGTACGCTACGGTTTGAGCATAGCTGGTATCAATCAGCACATTGGCTCGCTCTTTCTGCAAAGTGATGAGTACCTTCAAAGTGCCGCCACCCTGTTTGAGATCGCGGCTGGCTTTCCTGAACTCGCGTTTCTTGACCTGGGTGGTGGCTTCGGCGTTCCCTACCACGGTGAAGCGCGACTTGATCTAGAGGAACTTGGACAAAAGCTTACCCGTATGATACAGGATTTTATTTCAAAGTATGGGCGCGAAATCACCATCATGGTTGAGCCAGGACGCTATATCTGCGCGGAATCGGGAACGCTGTTAGGTACGGTTCATAGCGTCAAGGAAACCTACGGCGAAACCTACGTAGGAACGGACATCGGCTTTAACACGCTGATGCGTCCGATTCTCTACGACGCTTGGCATGACATCCGGTTTTTTACAGCCAGTGTCGAAAGGCGCAGGCTTACAATTACCGGCAACATCTGCGAAAGCGGTGACATTCTGGCACGGGACCGCGAACTGCCCCTACCCACGCCAGGCGATCTGGTCTGCATAGCAAACGCCGGCGCTTATGGCTACAGCATGGCGTCCAACTACAACCTGCGGCTCCGCCCCGCCGAAGTCCTCATCGACCTCAGCGGTCAGGATCGCCTCATTCGTCACCGCGATACCTATCAGACACTGACGCAGAATATGCTTAATTAGGTCTTATACCTTTATAACTACTCTGTTTACCAATACCTTGTGTGGGAATACCTATCTCCCACACGTGGACACTTATCTCTCACACGTGGATCACCTATCTCCCACTCATGGATCACCTATCTCCCACTCATGGATCACCTATCTCCCACTCATGGATCACCTATCTCTCACTCATGGATCACCTATCTCTCACTCATGGGATCACTTATCTCCCATACGTGGATAGCTATCTCTCACTCATAGGATCACTTATCTCCCACTCATGGGAACACCTATCTCCCACATGTAGGATTACCTATCTCCTACATGTGGGATCACTTATCTCCCATGTATGGGAATGCCTATCTCCCACACATGGGAACAGCTATCTCCCATGTATGGGAACAGCTATCTCCCACACATGGGATCATCTATCTCCTACTGCAGCCTGCTTATGGTATGAAAAGAACTTGATGGGGGATTGGCTTATCGTCCGTACTACTGGGTTAGGATAGTTACAGCGTGTTTGCCAGGGAGTTTTAGCCCTCTCCGGCAAACGCGCTGTTAGTAACTACGACACCGCGTCGTAGCCAACTTTCATTGCTTGAACATTCATAGGCACAAACTTGTGCTTGTCAGACTGGAAAAACTTTTTCAGAATCGGCTCAATGTCGTTCAACGACAACGCGCCGGTGAGCCGCGCCATCGCACCCAGAGCAACCATGTTGGCAAACCGGGCGTTGCCAATACGCTCGGCAACACTGGTGATGTCCAGCGTATGTACGCGGAGGTCTCCGCGTTTTGGCTTGTCCTTAACGAGCGACGTGTTAATGAGCATAATACCGCCCTGCCTCAAAAGCCCTTCACAGAGCGGTAGTGAATCAGCGTTCATAACCAGACACGAGTCAGGCTGGGTAACAAGCGGGCTGTCGATTTCCTCGTCTGACACCACTACGCTAGCGCGGGCAATGCCACCACGCTTCTCCGCGCCATAGAAGGGGAAGAAGGTAACGTTCTTGCCCTCGTTCATGGCGCAATATACCCAGATTTGCCCCAGAGAGATGATCCCCTGACCGCCAAAACCAGCGAAGAATGATTTTTCCGTCATTTGTTTTCTCCATCAAGCGCGTTCTTGATTTCCCCCAGCGGGAAGACCGGAACCATGTTCTGTTCAAGCCATTCGACTGATTGGACTGAATTCATGCCCCAGTTAGTGGGACATTGGGACAGAACCTCAACCATAGTAAAGCCCTTGCCGCTCATCTGCGCCTCAAGTGCTGTCTTTATGTACTGTTTGGTTTTACGGGCGTTGACCGCGTTATTAACCGCGCCTCGCGCTATGTAGCGGCTTCCCTCAAGCGTGGCAAGCAGTTCACAGACACGGATGGGATAGCCCATGCCGGCTGCGTCAGGGTCGCGTCCATGAGGCGCGGTGGCGGCCTTCTGCCCAACGAGCGTGGTTGGCGCCATTTGGCCTCCAGTCATGCCGTAGATGGCGTTGTTGACAAAGATGGTTGTGAACTTTTCGCCACGGTTTGCCGCGTGTACCATTTCCGCCGTGCCGATAGCCGCCATGTCGCCGTCGCCCTGATAGCAGATCACGAGATGGTCGGGGAGAACACGCTTGACGCCGGTTGCCGCAGCAGGCGTGCGTCCGTGAGGCGGCTGTACTGAATCAAAGTCAAAGTACAGGTCAGCCCAGATTGCGCAGCCCACCGGATTGGTGATGATCGTTTTTTCCCGTAAGCCCATTTCGTCAATCAGTTCGGTGATGATTCGGTGTATGACACCATGCCCACAGCCTGCGCAGTATTTTGTCGGCACATCACAAAGGCTTTTCGGGTATTTTTTCAGTAGCTTCATGCTTTTACCCCCAGAATTTCTTTTACTTTGGCGAAGACTTCTTCCTCAGTGGGAATGACCCCGCCAGAATGTCCCAGCAGATGTACCGGCGCACTGCCCAGAGCAGCCAGCTTCACATCTTCCACAAGCTGACCAAGGCTCATCTCCACAGTTAAAAGAGGCTTGCCGGTTTTGGCGATGCTGGCAAGCGCCTCATACGGGAATGGCCAGAGCGTGATGGGTCTGAACAATGCCACAGGTAAACCAGCCTGTTCCGCCAGCTTCTTTGCGCCTTGTGCTACCCTCGCCGCCGTGCCATAGGCGACCAGCGTAATGTCTACATTTGCCGCGTCAACAGCGGCTGCCTGGTCAACACTCTCATTGCGCCCCCGGCATTGTAGACATCTTGTTGTGATTCCCCTGTATTCAAAGGCGGTTTCCTTCACCTTAATGTCTTCATACCGCTGAAAACGTGCGCGTGTCTTTGCCTCAAGCTCTTCCGGCACCAGAGCAAGCGAGCTGATGTGTCTGCTTGCGCGGTTATGCATCTTACCCACCGTCCAATCCCGTTTAGGAAGCGAGCATAGATCGCGCTCCAGCGGCAGTACCACGCCTTCCATCATCTGCCCGATCATACCGTCGGTAAGCACAATGACTGGCATACGGTATTGGTCGGCAAGGTCAAAGGCGAGAATGGTGAAGTCAGCGCACTCCTGCACACTTTTTGGCGCAAGCACAATACAGCGATAGTCGCCGTGGCCCCCGCCCCGCGTTGACTGGAAGTAATCACTCTGTGCCGGGGCAATGGAACCCAGTCCCGGGCCGCCACGCACCACATTTACCAGCACCAGCGGTATATCCGCACCCGCCGAGTATGACATGCCTTCCTGCTTGAGGCTGATACCTGGGCTTGACGAACTCGTCATAGCCCGCGCCCCCGCCGCCGATGCCCCGTACACCATGTTGATCGCCGCGACTTCGCTCTCGGCCTGAATAAACACACGCCCCTTGTCGAGCATGTGCAAAGCCATATACGCTGCAATCTCGTTCTGCGGCGTGATGGGATAGCCAAAGTAAGCCCCGCAGCCTGCCCTGATAGCTGCCTCCGCAATGGCCTCATTCCCCTTCATCAATACCTTTTTACTCATGCTTCCCCCTCCTCTAACTCATATACCTCAATACACACATCAGGGCATACCTCAAAACAGTTTCCACAGGCAATACACTTTTCACCATACGTTACTTTGCTGGGATAACTGCCATCCCCATTCGGTTCAGTATCCGCTGTCAGTACCTTCATTGGACAGGCGCGAACACACAACAAACAACCCTTACACCGCTCACGGTCAATAAGGACTTTTCCTCTCTTTGCCATCTTGCTTCCTTTCTGGATAGTTAGTTCACTTGTTCGGACTGCCCGAACAAGCCCATAATGAATGTGTTTATTATACCAAAAACTGACTTTAAGAAAGAAGACCCCTATCTAACCTTGTATACTACTTGCTGGCTCAACATTACCGGCGCCTTTTCCCTATAGTGCCGATAGCCATTAACCTGTCGGCATAAGGTTCACCGCCGAACCCAATGAGGGACACGCCCGTAGGCAATACTTCAGTCTCCCTGTATCAACCTTCTGATCAAGCCTCAGTCAACCCTCTTATTAAGGCTATATGTCTCTCTCCATACTATTTTATGTGTATCTCACCATATTACTCTATATGGCTGACACACATAGTCTATGTGGATGATACACATTAAACAATGTGTCTGACGCACATAGGCTATGTGGCTAGTACACATTAGGTAATGTGGTGATGCACACATAGGGTAATGTGGCGAGACGCACATTAGGTAATATGGTGAGACACATATAGGATAATGTGTAGGACGCATATAGGATAATGTGAATAGCCATATATAGCCTAAGTCAATCCACTGATCTAGCCTTAGTTAGAGGTCTGACACAAGCTAGGTCAGTAAGCTGATCTAGGCTTAGTCAGGGATCTGAGTCAATACCGTACCAGAAAGGCGATACAGGTTTACTTAGAAGGTGGGTTTCGGTATAGTGAGGAAAAGGGGATTTACGATAATACGGGATTCATTGGGAGAACCGCTGTAGGTATACTGGGTAGCGACTTCCAGTGTGTAGATGCTGAGTGTAAGGGCGGGGATGATGCCAATTTAGAAGATAAAGTGAGGAGGCAAGAGTTAGGGTACTTCCATAACTCCCACTTTCTCACTCAAATTTGGCTATCGGTGTTTTTGCGTTTACACGCCAGAAACAACAGGTCGGGCTTTTTACTGCTTGGCAAGTATGATTTCAGACTCTCCCTCACCCAGAATAGTATCTGCTGGCATTTTTACTTTTTCTCCAGTTTGATTTATTTGTAAACCCGCTGCTAGCATATCAGTAATGTATTCATCAGACATTATTTCTTTAGGTTGGTTTATAGTCATGGTTATGGAATGTTTTACATCATCAACCGTAACTCCTTCCTGACCTAAGTACCCATTACTAATCGACGACCATACCATGTCGATGTTCCCGCCTGAAAAGGCCATAGTCATGGTTGTAGTCATTGCCTGGGTTTTGGCAGTCGCGTTAATGGTTGTGGTTATTTCAACACTGGTCGTTACCTTCATGTCTCCAAACGCGGCTTGTTTTTCATCATCCCATTCTTCTCCGTTTTCTTCTGCCGCTTCTTTGGCGGTCATGGTTTCGCTGTATGAGCCTTTCCATGTTCCATCTAACTGACTCAAAGCTGTTACCTTTGACCATGTATCGCCCTTGTCAGTATCGTCATCCTTACCGGTATCGCCAGCAGGTAAATTGCTTACAAGCGTCATTGCGTTGTAATCAATTGTTGCCGAGCCGTTGGTAAACTGAACATCAGACTTGAATTTCTCTCCAGCGTTGCCCATAACAACTACCAAGTATTTTCCTGTTTTGTTAAAAGTAGCAAGCTTTCCATCCTCATTCGTCATCTGCATATCAAACGGCGTCTTGCGATCTTCGTCATATCCGTCAAACGCAACCATATTCGAAAATTCTGTTGCTGCGTTAAATTCGGCCTGTGTTGCTGGCGGAGGACTGACATTCTGGTAAACTATTGCGTTCTGATCATTACCGGTTAAATTATTCACCGTCAATCTTCCTGGCTGGCCATCGCCCTTGTCGCTGTCGCCCTTGTCAACAGGGTCGCTGTTGTTAGTGGAGTTGCCCTTGTCGTCGCCACTATCGGTGGGGCAGCCCGTTAGAATAAGACCGAACACTAGCATCAGGGCTAGTATTCCCGTCAGAAACAATGTGCTTTTTTTCATAAAAGCCTCCATGTGTTTTATGCCTGTAGGCATAATGTATATAGCCACCCATTGGGCGGTTTATTCCATAGCCGCAAGGCGGCGCGGAATACAAGGGGAAACAAAAGAAGACCACTGTCCCGATATGGAGACAATCTGGCCTTCTTTAAGAGAAGAGAGAAAAAAGTAAAAAAGAGTGAATTTACGCTGTTAAGGGCTTGACAGGGATTAAGTGCGCCCCATAATCGCGTGCGTGCGTGCGTGCGTGCGTGCGTGCGTGCGTGCGTGCGTGCGTGCGTGCGTGCGTGCGTGCGTGCGTGCGTGCGTGCGTGCGTGCGTGCGTGCGTGCGTGCGTGCGTGCGTGC
>JAISAE010000058.1 GCA_031266875.1 Treponema sp. | reverse complement strand
GCCGGAAGTGCCGGCAGGTGGCGTTTCTCCGCTCGTACCGGTATCGTCTCCTGTGGGTTCCGTCATGGACTTGGCGGTGGCTGATTTCCCCCGTCCACGCTTCGGCGTTACCGCTTCTGTGGTGTCTGGCGCGGCAGGCTCAACAACGGGTTCGGCAACCACCTCCACTACAGGCTTGGCAGCAGGCGGTCGTCCCCGTCCACGCTTCGGCGCTACCACTGCTGGGGTGTCTGGCACCGCTGGCACGGCAGGTTCAACAACAGGTTTGGCAACCACCTCCACTACAGGCTTGGCAGCAGGCGGTCGTCCCCGTCCACGCTTCGGCGCTACCACTGCTGGGGTGTCCGGCGCCACTGGCGCGGCAGGCTCGGCAACCACCTCTACTACAGGCTTGGCAGCAGGCGGTCGTCCCCGTCCACGCTTCGGCGCTACCACTGCTGTGGTGTCTGGCACCGCTGGCTCGACAACGGGTTCGGCTACCACCTCTACTACAGGCTTGGCAGCAGGCGGTCGTCCCCGTCCACGCTTCGGTATTTCCACCTCAAGTGGTATAGGAACCGGCGTACTACTGCGCTGCTTCAATGCGGTTGCTACTTCAGCCACGCTAATTGTACTCATGTGCCGGATGACTGCCTGAGCACCGGCAAGGCGGGCAATCGGAACACGGAAGGGCGAACAGGACACATAGCTCAGACCCGCACGGTAGCAGAAGTCAATAGTAGCAGGATCGCCGCCATGCTCACCGCAGATACCGATGCTCAGGCCAGGATTAACACTCCGGCCTTTCTCAACCGCGCCCTGGATAAGCTGGCCAACGCCCGCCTCGTCAATGGACTTGAAAGGATCAACACTGAGTACCTTTTTTTCAAGGTAGGACGGCAGGAACGAGCCGATATCATCACGGCTGAACCCTAATGTCATTTGGGTAAGGTCATTGGTACCAAAGCTGAAGAAATCGGCGTACTTGGCAATCCGGTCAGCGACCAGAGCTGCCCTCGGCACTTCGATCATCGTACCAATTTTGATGTGCAATTTCACACCAGCGGTCTCAAGCACTCGCTTCACAATCGCTTCAGACCGGGGGCGGATCAGGGCGAGTTCCCGCTCATCGCCGACGATGGGGATCATGATTTCCGGCATTACCGGAATGTTTTTCTTGGCGCAATCCGCAGCGGCACGGGCAATTGCCTCAACCTGCATATCATAGATTTCAGGATATGTTACCGCGAGCCGACAACCACGATGACCGAGCATGGGGTTTGCCTCATGCAGTTTATCGATCTTGGGCTGGAGCAGCTTAGGATTCATGCCAAGCTGTCCGGCAAGTTCCGCGATCTCTTCCTTTGTATGGGGAACGAATTCGTGGAGCGGCGGGTCCAAGAGGCGTATAATAACTGGCCGGCCTTCCATGGCCTTGAAGATACCAAAGAAATCTTTCTGCTGGAGCGGAAGTATTTTCTTCAGCGCGTCTTGTCGTTCTTCCTCAGTGTCCGCCACAATCATGGCGCGGAAATGAAGGAGTTTATCCTCATCAAAGAACATGTGTTCCGTGCGGCAAAGGCCAACGCCCTGAGCGCCGAACGCAAATGCGCGCTTGGCGTCACGCGGCAGATCCGCATTAGTCCGCACATCAAAGCCCTTCACCTTTCCCCGTACCGATTTGGCGCGCATATCATCGCACCATGAGAGGAAGGTCTGCACATCATTGGAAATCTCCGGCTGAACCAGCGGGAGCACTCCGTCATATATCTCGCCGGTTGACCCGTCAATGGTGATCCAGTCACCCTCTTTATAATTCTTGCCGTCAATATCAACCTTTTTCCCCTGCACGGTAACACCTTTGGCTCCGGCCACACAAGGCACGCCCATGCCGCGAGCGACCACCGCCGCGTGACTGGTCATGCCACCAGTGGAGGTGAGGATTCCCTGGGAAACCACCATACCGCTGATGTCTTCAGGGCTGGTTTCTTTGCGTACCAACAGCACTTTCTTTCCTTGTTTGTGCCATTCCTCGGCATCTTTGGCGGAAAATACAATCTGTCCAGCCGCCGCGCCAGGAGATGCGGCTAATCCTTTGCTCAAGGGTTTAGCGGCTTTAAGTGCTTTGGGTTCAATCATGGGGTGGAAAATCTGGTCAAGGAGTTCCGGCGTAACGCGAGTGATCGCGATTCTTTTGTCGATAAGCCCCTCTTTAACCATATCAATGGCGCATTTTACCGCCGCCCCACCAGTGCGCTTGCCGTTTCGGGTCTGAAGGAGGAAAAGTTTCCCCTGCTGAACCGTGAATTCCATGTCTTGCATATCATGGAAATGTTTTTCAAGCCGGTTCTTTATCTTTACCAGTTGGTCGTAAAGCGCTTTATTTTTCCGTTCCAGCGTGGCGAGTTTCTCTGGCGTTCTGACGCCGGCCACCACATCCTCGCCCTGCGCGTTCATCAGGTATTCACCATAGAACACCTTTTCGCCCGTTGACGGATCGCGGCTGAAACATACGCCGGTTCCCGAATCGTCGCCGAAGTTCCCGAACACCATGGACTGTATGTTCACTGCGGTTCCCTTGAGATTGCCCTCTTTAATACCGTTAATCTCCCGGTATTTAATGGCGCGCTCATTCATCCACGAACCAAACACCGCGCCAATCGCGCCCCAAAGCTGATCCATCGGGTCCTGCGGAAAATCTTTACCCGTACTGCTTTTGACGATTTTCTTGTATGTGGTAACCAGTTCTTTCAAGTCACCCTCGTTCAAATCGGTATCAAGATGAGCGCCCTTCGCCTTTTTTATAGCGCCAAGCGCATTCTCGAATTCCTCACTGGGTACATGCATGACTACATCGCCATACATCTGGATAAAACGGCGATAAGCGTCCCAGGCAAAACGGAGCTTTCCTGTCTTTTCCGCAAGCCCGCGCACCGCTTTGTCATTCATGCCCAGGTTAAGAATAGTATCCATCATACCAGGCATAGAAATCGCCGCGCCTGAACGCACCGACACCAGAAGTGGGTCGTTACTATTACCCAGTCGTTTACCCATAAGCTTTTCAAGCCTTTTGAGGTTCTTTTCTACATCCTCTTTAAGCCCCTCTGGGTACTTTTCATGGTTTGCGTAATACGCTCCGCAAACTTCCGTTGAAATGGTAAATCCTGGAGGCACGGGAATTCCAAGATTAGTCATTTCAGCCAATCCAATCCCCTTACCACCCAGAATGTCCCGCATACTTCCGTCACCCTCCGCAGCGCCATCACCGAAGAAGTAAACATTTTTCTGCTTTGCCATTTTCTGCTTTGTCATTGACAACCTCCACAAAATCTTTTGTTCGATCTTTATTTTTTAATTCTACAATAAAGTAAAAAAAAGGGGAAGAGGATTTTTCATTTCTTTATATTTTTTCTTCCCGTACTCTTTACTAAATCAAAGGATTCAGTATCATAGTTACATGAAGCACAATCTTTTTAAAATACTATGTTTTTGTATCGTAGGCTGGGCCGCGAACGCTTCGCCCGTGGCGCAATCACCCCTTACCGTTTATACGCTGAAAGGCCCGTCCGGTGTTGGCCTTATCCAGCTTTTTGAAAATCCGCCAAGCACTCCCGCGTTTGCCATTAAAGCCGAGGCGCTGGCGCAGGCAGACCTTATGGCAGCGCGTTTTATCAGTGGTGAGGCAAAAGTCGGCATATTGCCGCCAAACGTTGCGGCAAAAATCGCCGCCAGCGGGAAACACATACAGGTCGCGGCCGTATTAGGAACCGGTATGTTGAGCCTCATCACCTCAGACCCCAGTGTGCAAAGCCTCAAAGACCTGCGTGGAAAAACCGTGGAAGTCGCGGGACAAGGCTCAACACCTGATTATGTATTCCGCCGAATTCTTTTAGCCAAAGGAATGAACCCCGATCAAGACCTGAGTCTGTCCTACAGCCTCGCTACCGCTGAAATAGCCCAGTCACTTATCGCGGACAGGGTTTCCATCGCGTTACTGCCGGAGCCTTTCGCTACTATGGCGCGTTCAGGTAACAGTGCGCTGCGGCTCGTTAGTGATATTCAGAACGAATGGGCAGGCATTGAAGGCAGCGGGAATTATCCCATGACCGTGCTTGTGGTGGACGCTGATTTCGCCGCCGCGCAAAAGGAAGCAATAGCTGATATATTGCGGGCATGTAAATCTTCTATAGAATGGGTAGGCGCACATCCGGCTGAGGCCGGCGCATTGGTGGAAAAATACGAGCTTGGAATCCGCGCACCTGTGGCGCAGGCCGCTATACCGCGCAGTAATTACGTGTTTATTCCCGCGCTTGAGGCGCGTCCCTCGCTGGAAAGTCTTTTCAAGGCGTTTTTACAATTCGCCCCCGCTTCTATTGGCGGTGAGCTTCCCTCCGATGCGTTTTACTATCATTAAGAAAAACGTCGTCTGGGTCAGTATCGGCATAGCAGCCCTGCTCGTCTCATGGACAGCAGGAGCCGCTGTCATCAACAGTGAAATCCTTTTTCCCACGCCCGCGTCTGTGATTAAGCGCCTTTTCGCGCTGGCACACAGTGTGCGTTTTTTCCAAGCCCTGTTCCACAGCTTCCTGCGGGTACTCATGGGTATGGCTATTTCCGTGCCGCTCGGTATTGCGGTGGGGATTATCGCGGGTCTTGATACACGCGCAGCTTCTTTTTTTCAGCCAATGTTTACGCTGGTTTCCGCAGCGCCGGTCATGTCCGTAATCCTTATCGCTTTTTTACTTATGGGCGCTGACCGGACGCCGATTTTCACCGCGTTTCTCATGGTATTTCCAGTTATGGCCGCCAATACGCTTGAAGGAATGCGCTCGGTTGACCCGCGTCTCGTCGAAGTTTTTTCTATATACCCTGTCTCGTTAAAAACCCGTCTCCGCGCCCTCTATATTCCCACGCTTATACCATTTATCACCGGCGGTTTACGTGCCAGTCTTTCGCTCTGCTGGAAAGTAGTTGCCGCCGCTGAAGTGCTGGTGCAGCCCGCCCGTGCGCTCGGAACCGGTATGCAGATAGCAAAGGCCCAGCTCGAAACCGCTGAATTATTCGCATGGACACTCGCCACGATACTTGCCGCCGCCCTATCACAACTTTTGCTGCACGCCTTTTTTGCATTCCAGCATTATCGAAACAGACTGTATAACTATGATACAAAATCCTTCCCTTAAAGAAGGCGACTTATACCCCTCTTACGGATTAAGCGTTGATACACTTAATCTTTCTATTAAGAAGCTCTGTTTCGCGTTTGGTAATAACACGTTGTTTAATAACTTTTCTCTGGAATTGAACGCCGTTGATAGTCCGCTCATGGTACTCGGACCATCGGGTTGTGGTAAAACAACGTTACTGCGACTCATCGCCGGACTATTGACGCCAGCTTCCGGCCTTATTAGTGCTCCAAAAGTTTCTTTTGCCTTTCAGGAGCCGCGTCTTTTTCCCCAGCTTACCACGCTGGAAAATGCCGCCTTACCGTTGGAGGCGGCGTCATTATCAAAATCCGCCGCGCTGGAACGCGCCCGTTATTTTCTGGAACTGGTGTCGCTGTCGGACAAAGCCAGCGAATATCCGCCCGCGCTTTCCGGCGGACAGGCGCAGCGCGTCTCAATTGCCCGCGCCTTCGCGTACCCAGCGCCACTTCTGCTCATGGACGAGCCATTTCAATCCCTCGACATTCCCCTGCGTATAGAATTGATGGAAATACTCCGGCGTGCGCTTAATGCCGCGCCGCGTTTTCTGCTCGCCGTTACCCACGATCCTCGTGAGGCGATTTTTCTCGGTAAGCGTGTTATAGTTCTCGGAAAAACACCGCGTGGCCTTGTATTCGATGAAACAATAAATCTGCGGCCCGATGACCGCGTTTACGGCACAGCCTCACCTGCGGCAAACGCGCTGGAGCGGAAACTCCTGCGGGTACTTGGAGGGATAGATTGAACAGGCCAATCATGCTGAATAAGCTGGGCATACGCCCGCTTCTCAGCAGCATGATTGGCCATGACTCAAACGGCGGCCTTATTATAGAAGAAACTCGCAAACCGGGTCTTGGCGAATAGGGGCTGCGCTATCGTTTTACCTCAGCGATCTGGGGTTATGCCTTCACGCTCTAGGGTTTTACCTTCACGCTTTGGGGTTTCAAGGCTTTGCTTTGGGGTTATGCCTCCACGTTCTAAGGTTATACCTCCATGCTCTGAGGTTATGCCTCCATGTTCTGGGGTTTCAAGTCTTTGCTCTGGGGTTTTATCTCCACACTTTAGGGTTTTACCTCAGCGCCCTAGGGTTTTATCTCCACACCCTGGGGTTTCAGGACGCCGCCCAGAGGTTTTGCCTCAGCGCCCTAGGGTTTTATCTCCACACCCTGGGGTTTCAGGACGCCGCCCTAGGGTTTTATCTCAGCGTCCTAGGGTTTTACCTCCATGCCCTAGAGTTTTATCTCCACGCCCTAGGGTTTTACCTCAGCGCCATGAGGTTTCGCATTCGCAATGGAGAATGGCTCATGTGCGCCTTCATCGCTGGTTTTATCCGCAGCCTCCTTGCCAGCTGGGAACCGCCCAGCGAGGCGCGTTTTGTCAATGCGGTCGCGGGTTTCATAATAACGCGGGCCGGTCATACCAGTGTGGTCGCTGATTTTGAGACTCTGCGCCGCTCTATCTCAGAACGGTAGATTGGGAAACACAGATTGTTACTGAGATTTTGTCTTATCTGTGTCCATCTGTGGAACTTCTTCCTGATTTTATATGCGACTTAATAGTTACGAAAAGATTTTGTGTTCATGCGAAATAGCATCGAATAATGATCACAAGGTAATGATTTTATTTTTAGAAGATAAAAAAGAAGGGGTAGCGTAAAAATAAGTCAGGATAGTTTCTGGAACCATTGTACTCTAAAGGTATAGTAATAGAGTTATGTTTTTATTATAGAAAGATATAAAATAGACATGTATGGGTTTCCGGTTACTATAAGCGTGGCGGGTATATTTGTATATATATAACGTCGGCATGTTGGAATACAGCACGCCGGATAATCAGGCAACGAAAACACCGGCGGAGGGATATACGCCGCGTGGGTGTTTTTACTGGGGTTTGTCTTTCACCTTTAACCATGTGTCCCGCAGCCCAACGGTTTTGTTAAACACCGGCTTGCCATCGCTGGTATCGGGGTCGCGGACAAAATAGCCGAGGCGCTCGAACTGATAGCGGTCGAGGGGAGCGGCGGCGGCAAGGCACGGCTCGGCATAGGCGCTGGGAATCACTTCAAGGGAATTGGGGCTGAGGTTATCGGTAAATGACCCGCCCGGCGGCACTTCCATTGGCCGCTCAACAGCGAATAAATAGTCGTAGAGCCGCGCTTCAATGGGGATCGCGCCATCAGCGGCAACCCAGTGAAGCGTGCTTTTTACCTTGCGGTTATCAGGAGCATTGCCGCCTTTGGTGGCGGGGTCGTACACGCAACGGACAGCAATGATTTCGCCGGTATTGGGGTCTTTCTCAAAGCCAATGCAGGTAACGATGTAGCCGTAGCGGAGGCGGACGCTGTTGCCCGGATAGAGGCGGAAATACTTGGGCGGCGGCGTTTCCTCAAAATCATCACGCTCTATCCATAGAACGCAGCTGAAGCGTAGTTTGCGGGTTCCGGCGGACGGGTCTTCTGGGTTATTCACGGCTTCCACTTCCTCAAATTTGCCGGGTTCCCAGTTCTCAATAATCAGTTTTAACGGTTTCAAAACCACCATCACACGCGAGGAGCGTTTGTTGAGGTCCTGGCGCAAACAATACTCAAGAAAGGCAATGTCAACCATGCTGTCGTTTTTGGCGATACCGATCTGCGAAATGAAGCTCCGAATCGCCTCCGGCGTGTAACCGCGCCGCCGCAAGCCCGCGATGGTAGGCATACGAGGATCGTCCCAGCCGGAAACGAGCTTTTCCTGCACAAGGCGCAGGAGCCAGCGCTTGCTCATCACGGTATGGGTGATGTTGAGGCGGGCAAACTCGATCTGCCGCGACGGGAACACCTCAGCCTCGCTGATAAACCATTCGTACAAGGGGCGGTGTATCTCGTATTCCATTGAACAGAGTGAGTGAGTAACGCCTTCCTTTGCATCCGACAGCGGGTGCTGGAAGTCGTACATAGGATAGATACACCACGAATTGCCGGTGCGGTAGTGTGTTTCACGGCGGATACGGTACATCACGGGGTCGCGCAGCAGGAGGTTTGGGTGCGCCATGTCGATTTTGGCGCGGAGCGTCTTTGCGCCGTCGCTAAACTCGCCGGTGCGCATACGGGCAAAAAGGTCGAGGTTTTCCTCAATCAAGCGGTCGCGGTAAGGGCTGTTGCGTCCGGGCGGCGTGATGGTGATGTTGTTCTTGTCAGCGACTGCGGTGCCTCGATACTCGCTGGTTTCCTCTTCGGAAAGGTCATCAACGTAGGCGTGTCCCTTTTTGATGATCTTGACCGCAAGCTCGTAAAGGTACTCGTAATAATCCGAGGCGTAGAATTCGCGGTCTTCCCAGTCATACCCTATCCACTTTATGTCGCGCTTAATGGCCTCAACGTAAGAACTATCTTCTTTAGAAGGGTTGGTATCGTCAAAGCGCAGGTTGCACGTACCGCTGAATTTTTCCGCCATAGAAAAGTCCACGTAGAAGGCTTTGCAGTGGCCGATATGTAACCAGCCGTTTGGCTCAGGCGGAAAGCGCGTCAGCACATGGCTAAAGCGGCCGGTTCTGAGGTCTTCTTTGATAAACTCGCTGATAAAGTCCGACGCGGTGTTGCTTGGAATCGTAGTTCCAGCCGAGCGTTCTATTTCTGTCTCTGTCTCCATGATAAGTGTCTCCCAAAGCTAAAAGTTAGTAAGATAGCAGATACCCAGTAAGAGGATGGCGCGCAATACCGTGTCGTTAAGTGCTTGGGTAAGCACGTTCCGCAGACGGCCAATCTGTCCGCTATACCACCAGAACAGCCCCATCTGGGTATCAATGCGGAAGGTATACTCGGTGAAATCGTCCTCGTTGGACTGCGCCCCAAAAAAGAGATAAGCCAGCTCCTCAAGAATCGCGCCGAAATCAATAAGCGCCTGTTGGTAACTTTCCTTCTCTATCTCATCAATAAAAGGGGAAACTCGTCCCTGGAGCTTGTCTTTACGGGTCTCGTCCGCCTTTTCGACCCAGGTTTTCTGGATCAGCAGATCGAGATTGTTCTGGAAATGCCGTAAAAAGTGCGCCATCTGCTCAACAGTACTCGTGTCAAGGACGCGCCTATAATCGTTACCTATCCCCAAAATCTCGGCAAAGGCTATCACGGCATCTATACCGGGCTTCTGCGTTGCGTGAGGACCATCAGACGGAAATAACACCGACGCTGTTTTCCGGTATTCTTCGGGGATCATATTGGTTGAACCTGAGACAAACATAGTCTTACCTTGCAGAGAAAGTCCAAAATTGTCAATTAGGGGTGGACGACTCATAGAGCCTCCTGAGCAGCACGATGATTTTCTCGCCATACTGCGGATCAGCAGCCCAGTTGCCAGCAAGCCCCATGATATCAGGCGCTTTACCCTTGGGTGTTACCCATCTGTAGCGGGGATCGACCAATTCCTGCTTGAGTGGCTCATCCGCGCCATAGGCCTTGAGATGCTGAATATGGGCGCGGACGCCAATGCGCGGGTTTGGAAAACGCTCGCCAATGTGTTCGGCGTCAATGGAACCCAGACCGCAGAAGTTGTTCATGTCCGGCGTTACGAGGTTGCCATACTTGAGAAAACCAGTTTCCAGACACATCTGGCTGAACGCAACATCGTGGTTCACGTTCTCAATAGACGCTTCTTCAATGTATATGCCGGCAAGTTCTTGCACAAACAGAGCGTCCGCATTGGGATTTGACGAAAACAGAAACGCCGTGAGTAGTTCCTCGCTCATGACGCCGGTACCCATGATGTATGTGGGAACCACAGGTCGTTCCGGCGGGTTTTGCGGCCTGAGCGCAGAAGGATAGATGGAACACGAAAAAAACAGCATACAAACAAGGCCAAGTAAAAACGATAGATTCGTCTGTCGCATAATCTTATATATCGGCGTTAAAACCGCTTCATTAAAGAATCATCGCCAGCCACCCAAACACCCTAACGGATGATTGGCTGCTTCGCCGGACTACTTCGGCCTTCAAGGTCAGGAAGCCGGCGCTCCAGCGCGGCGCGGGAAATCTCAATGTCTTCCTCAACCTCGTAAGGGCTGAACGCGCCAATAGTAACCATGTCCTGCTCCCGCAAAACGCTCCAGTTAAAGGTCAACCCCACATAAGGCGATACGCGACCCGCAGCCATAGGTTTTATTGTTATGACCGGTTTTTTCGCCTCGTGAATGATACGAATAACCGGCTCAATCTCAATCTGCATGAGAAAACCCATACAGTTGAAAATCTGGATGTAGGTTTCTACATCGTAGCCATTAAGATCGCTGAACTGCACCACTTCAGGCATGTGGGCGCTCAGTCCGGGCTTGAGTCCGGCCTCGCGGATCATCTCAAGGTACTGAGGCAGCCGGTCCATGGTTTTCTTGTTCTTGTTCATAAGCTGTTCACAGCTTACATGGTGAAGAAAACAAAAGGTCGAACCGATTTCCGCGCTCCGCCTAATGATAGCCTGCGTTTCCTGCCGGCCTGCCGCCGTATCGTCCATGTTAAGCACAGGCGTGTCGATGATGAGCAGTTTTCGCCCCAACGCCTCCTCAGCCCTGAGCAATTTCCTTGCCGCCAGCTCGTTAGACGAAAACGGCCCCATGATCGCGTCAATGCCGTGTCTCAAATACGCGCTGATTATAGGAACAAACGAGTCTTCCTTCGCGTACGTATCGTTAATGGAGCAGTCAGCCGCGTGTCCAGTGTGGCTATAACCCAGTAACCAGTTGGTTCCGATGATAATGCGGGGGAGCGAAACGCCTCCCACCAATGTTCTTGGAAAGTCCATAGTGTACCTCTCTTGTTTGTTTCAATCCCGCGCTCACATAAAGCGCGACCAAACCCCCTTTCTCACGCCCAAGGACAGGGATTCTTTGTTAAAAAAGTATCAGCCTGAAACGATCCCCTGTCAATAAACGCCGCGCTCAACTCAGGAGTATTGCTTGACATACCAAAACGGGTATGTTAAAAATCAAACATTTATTAAGCCCACGTATGTAATAACGTTGGGGTAAAGGAGCTTTGTTATGTCAAAACGAGAGTTAGTATTAAAGGCACTCAGGAACGAAAAGCCTGAACGGACGCCTATCGGGTTCTGGTTTCATTACGCGAAGGATGAATTAGTCGATGGATTTGAAAACCCGGACGTTTTTGAGGCAAACATAGCAGGCCACAGGAAGTTTTATACAGACTTCCAGCCTGATCTGGTCAAAATTATGACAGACGGCTACTTTATATACCCTAATAAGCTATTTATGGAGGCAAAAACCATTGATGACCTGCGAAAAGTACAGCCCATCGGGGAGAACCATGAGTGGATCGAGCGACAAGTGGCTTTTGCCAAGACCATAAAAGGTATATGTGGCGACGACGTTCTCTCCTTCTATAACATATTCGCGCCCGCTACGCTTTTCAAGTTCGGCAATCATGGCGAAAAGAACGCCGCAAAGCTGTTCGCGGATTTTGCGGCGGAAGACGCCACCGCGCTTACCCGCGCTTTCAGGGTGCTTGCGGAAGACCTCGCCGTCCTTGCGCGGCGCGTCATAAGCGAGGCAAAGGTCAACGGTATCTATTACAGCGTCCAGGATGTGGCGGACAGCCGCCTCAGCGACGCGCTCCGCCTCTCGGTGAACGCGGCGGCTGATCGCGTCGTGCTTGACGCGGCTAACAAAGCGGGCGCGGCCAGCGAAACCGGCGCGCTCAACATCCTCCACATCTGCGGCTATGCGGGACAGCGCAACCAGCTTTCGCATTACGTGGACTACCCCGCGCAGATCATCAACTGGGCTGCCGCAGTGGAAAAGGTTTCCCTGGTGCAGGGAAAACAGCTCTTCGGCGGACGCCCGGTTATTGGCGGCTTTGACAGCACTGTCAACGGCGTGCTGTACAAAGGCGGCAAGCAGGAGATCGAGGCTGAAACCAGACGCCTGCTGCAAGAAGCCGGAACCACCGGCGTGGTTCTGGGCGCTGACTGCACCATCCCGCGAGACATCAAGCTAGACCACCTGCGCTGGGTGCGCGACGCGGCAGCGGCTTTTAAGGACTGAACTGGTAGCCCCTATTCATAATACGTTCTTATCATCTCTGCCTTTTATATGGTAAGGGGCGTCCCAAAATCAAGACAAGCCGTGATCTGGATGTTTGTTCCGCTGCGTGCGCACTAGATGCTCGTTGTTTTCACCGCAAAAGATGTTTACAGCGGGGGCTTCAATCTACTACTGAGCGCCGTGATCCCAGACCCGCCGCCGCCAACGCCGATACCTCTACAACCGCCGCAAACCTTCCGTTCTCAAGTGCTAAGAGCTACCGCACGCTATATACACTTCTTTTAAAATATTTCTTGCATTAAATGAGAAGAGTGATATAGTATAAATATAGGTACAGTCTACCAGCCCGCCGGCGTGCTTAAAACTACGGTGCTGCTGCCAAAAGCGATGTACGATTCTTCGTCTATAGGCAGCAACATCTCTAGGATGAAGCAGGAACTACGTGCGGCGGAGCCTGCGCTAAGTGCGGCGGCCTCTGCGCTACGTGCGGCGGAGTCGGAGCTAAGGGCGGCGGCCTCTGCGCTAGGGGCGGCGGAGTCAGAGCTAAGTGCGGCGAAGCCTGCGCTACGTGCGGCGGCCTCTGCGCTAAGTGCGGCGAAGTCGGAGCTACGTGCGGCGGCCTCTGCGCTACGTGCGGCGGAGTCAGAGCTAAGGGCGGCGGAGTCAGAGCTAGGGGCGGCGGAGTCAGAGCTAAGTGCGGCGGAGCCTGCGCTAGGGGCGGCGGAGTTAGTGCTGAGGGCGGCGAGGGCGGCGGCTGTATCGAGGGTGATGAAAGATAACACATAAAAAGGAGTATCTATGAGTAGTAAATATCTTCCTGATGCGGAACCAAAGCTTATCCCCTGGGGGGATAATTTTGTAGAGAACGTTGATCGTAACAAAGAAGCATGGGGTATCCCCGTAGCGGAGGTTACTGAGGTGAAAACCGTCCTGACTGACTTCAAGTCTTTGTATGAACGGGCTCGAAGTCCGGGGCGAACCACAGTCATTGTTGAGGAGAAAAATACGGTTAAAGCCCTCCTCAAAGCAAAAATCAGGGCAATGGTGGGCTTTCGCTTGAAAAACCCCATCATTACGGATGCCCAGCGGAAAGAACTAGGGCTTCATGTGGCGGATAAAACCCGCAGCCCCAAACCCCGTCCCACCACGTACCCAAAATTCCACATCGTCCAAAATGGTGTAGGTATGTTGAGCATTATCTTCCAAGAAGGGGACGGCAGAAAGGGCAGCAAGCCACCTGAAGCTGTAGGAGTAAGGATTTACTACGGCGTCTTTGATGAACAGCCTTCGGTCCAAGAAGAGCTTCCCGCGTCGGTCTTCGGCACCCGGTGTCCGTGTACCATCACCTTCCGTGAAACCGACCGGGGTAAGCGAGCCTATATCGCCCTAAGGTGGGAAAACTCCAAAGGTGAAGGCGGGCCGTGGAGCGAGATTATATCAGAGATCATACCGTAAAAAGTGTAAGCCCTCCTTATAAGGAGGGCTTACAATAAGGCGCAAAATACCTCGGAGAAGAAAATGAAAATACAAATACGTTTAATCAGTATTATTATGGCAATGATGATCGTTATGGGCCTGACCATGTCTGTCCTCTTAGTGCGCAACGCCTCTACTATACAAATGGAGTCCTCCTTACTCAGCCAAGAACGCCTCGCCGCGGAACAGGCTGCAATAACGCGAATGCGCTACGAGAGCTACCTCAGTATAGCAACAACCTTAGCCCAAGCTATGGCCGACTATAACACCACCGCTGACCCGGGCTATCAGCGCAGCACCTGGAACCAGATTATCCGGTCTATCACGCTGGCTAACGAACATATTGTGGGTGTCTTCGCGGTCTTTAAGCCAAATACCATTGACTCAGGCATGGACGCGCAGTTCATCGGGGTCCCGGGCAACACCGAAACCGGCCAGTGGACCCCCTGGTTTACCAGGCAGAGCGGATCGCTCGAACTCACAATCTTTAACGCAATCCCGGAAATGATGGTGATCCTTAACGGAGCTGATGCGCGTAGGCAGATGATCGAGGAGCCGGTCGCCCGCGTTGTGGCTGGTAAGAATGTCTTTACCGTGCGTCTGAGCGTGCCTGTCATCCACAGTTTAAGCGGCGAAGTGGTCGGTCGTGTCGGCATAAACATCAATACCTCCCTTACCCAAGTGGTTATCGACAATATCGTAAACGACCCGGCCATAACCGACATAGTTGGCATGACCCTGTATTCGGATAAAGGCACGGTTATTGCCTCAGACAACCCTGATTATGTCGGTAAACTCCTGTCTGTTGGAATGACCGGCTTCTTTGGAGAACAGAGCGCCGAAGCTGAATACAATGTTACCAACGGCATAAAATCCCGGTACTCCCGCTATTCGCCCCGGTTCGGTGAAAACCTCGAATCCATCCTCTACCCCTTTACCATAGGAGAAACTGGGGTGAGCTGGTCCGTAATGATGCAAACCCCAAACAAAATAATCTCCGCAGGAACTGACGCTATGGTAATCTTCAGCTTCATAGTTGGCGCGGCTTTCCTTGTTATCATACCCTTCCTCGTCTTCTTCAGTACCCGTGGCATTATCAAGCCCATAACTGCCATCACCGCGACCCTCAAGGACATAGCTGAGGGCGAGGGCGACTTAACCAGAACCATTACGATTCAGTCCAAAGACGAAGTCGGCGACATGGCCCGCTATTTCAACGCTACCTTGGAGAAAACGAAGAACCTTGTGCTTACCATTAAAACGCAGTCCTTCTCCCTCTCTCATATTGGCACTGACTTGGCGGCAAACATGAGCGAGACCGCTGCGGCCATAAACGAGATCGCCGCCAACATACGGAGCATCAAAGGCCGAATCACCAATCAGTCCACCTCGGTAACCGAAGCCAACAGCGTCATGGAACAGATCACCCTGCACATAAACACGCTCTCCGATCATGTTCTGCGCCAAGGGGACTGCGTTTCCCGCTCCTCATCGGCCATTGAAGAGATGATCGCCAACATCCAGTCCGTTACCCAGACCTTGGTCAAGAACGGAGATAGTGTGAAAGACCTGCTTAATGCCTCTGAGGTGGGGCGCACCGGACTTGAGGATGTGGTCGAGGATATTCAAAAGATAGCGCGAGAGGGTGATGGGCTTACGGAGATCAACGAGGTCATCCAGAACATTGCTAGCCAGACCAACCTCCTCTCCATGAACGCGGCCATAGAAGCGGCTCACGCCGGAGATGTGGGCAAGGGTTTCGCCGTGGTTGCCGAGGAGATACGCAAGCTGGCGGAAAGCGCCGAAGAACAGTCCAAGACAATCGCCGTGGTGCTGAATAAAATCAAGGAATCCATAGACACGATCACTGTTTCCACTGACAGCGTGCTGCACAAGTTCGAGACCATAGACAGCGGGGTGCGCATTGTTTCCGAACAGACCCAGAATATTCGCAGCGCCATGGAGGAGCAGAGCATTGGCAGCAAGCAGATCCTTGAGGATATGGGGCTTCTCAGCAAAGTAACCGAGCTGGTCAAAGACACCTCCACCGAGATGCTGGAAGGGAGCAAGCAGGTCATTATCGAGAGCCGCAACCTTGGTCAGGCCACTGAGGAGATAAGCAACGGTATAAACGAGATGGCTACTGGCGCGGATCAGATCAATGAGGCCGTAAGCAAGGTCAATGACATTAGCATTGATAATAAGGAAGGCATTGGGGTGCTGGTGAACGAGGTAGGGAAGTTTAAGGTAGAGTAAATTCTGTGAATGAGCCGCGCCCCTCGCGGGTGCGCGGATTGAAAAAAGGGGAATACAAGGAGGGGCGCACGCGCCGTGTGGTCAACCATGTATTCCTGCTCTGGTACACATAAGCCGGTTGTGTTAATGTGTTTCATCATCATCATACTTCTAAATAAAAAGAGTCCCGTAGTGATACGGGACTCTTTTTAGCATATTCAGCTTAATGCTTACGCATTAAGGCGCTGTTCAATCGCGTCAAGCTGGGCATTCAGCTCTTTGGGGAGTTTGTCGCCAAACTTGGGATAGTGGTTCTTACGCACGTCAGCGATTTCCTTTTTCCAGCCCTCCATATCAACCTTGAGCAGCTCGGCCATATCCGCCTCGCTAACACCGTTGGGGCGCTCAATGGCGTCGGCAGTCGGCAGAATACCGATGGGCGTGTCAACGCTCTTGCCCTTGCCATTGCAGCGGTCGAAAATCCACGCAAGCACGCGGGAGTTCTCGCCGTAGCCCGGCCATATAAACTTGTCGTCGCTGTTCTTGCGGAACCAGTTCACGAAGAAAATCTTCGGCAGCTTGGATTCGTCATGGGTGGCGCCGATGGTGAGCCAGTGCTTGAAGTAGTCGCCCATGTGATAGCCGCAGAAGGGGAGCATAGCAAAGGGGTCGCGGCGAACTTGGCCGACCTGGTCTGAGATGATCGCGGCGGTAACTTCCGAGCCGACGATGGAACCCATGAACACGCCGTGTTCCCAGTTCTTGGCCTGGTTCACGAGCGGGATAGTCTTGGGGCGGCGTCCGCCGAAGAGGAATGCGCTGATGGGAACGCCTTTGGGGTCTTCCCATTCTTTAGCGATACAGGGGCATTGCTTCGCGGGTGCGGTGAAGCGGGCGTTGGGGTGCGCGATTTCCTCACCCTTGGGACTCTTGTCCTTCTGGGGCGCAGGCCGCTTGTTACCCTTCCAGTCAACGATCTCTTTGCCCGGGGCTCCGTGGCCGATCATTTCCCACCATATATCGCCGTCTTCGGTGAGGCCGCAGTTGGTGAAGATGGAGTTCTTCTCGCACGCCCTCATCGCGTTGTAGTTGGACTCGTCGTTTGTGCCGGGAGCCACGCCAAAGAAGCCCGCTTCCGGGTTGATGGCGTAGAGACGGCCGTCAGCGCCGAACTTCATCCACGCAATGTCGTCGCCGACTGTTTCAACGGTCCACCCGGGAAGCGTGGGGATAAGCATGGCGAGGTTGGTCTTGCCGCAGGCCGACGGGAACGCGCCGGTAACGTACTTCACTTCGCCCTGGGGGTTGGTGAGCTTGAGGATGAGCATGTGTTCCGCGAGCCAGCCTTCATCACGCGCCAGCACTGTTGCTATGCGGAGTGCCAGACATTTCTTGCCCAGAAGCGCGTTGCCGCCGTAGCCTGAGCCGTAAGACCAGATTTCCCGTGTCTCAGGGAAGTGCGAAATATACTTCTTCTCCATAGGAGCGCAGGGCCACTTGCCGTTGTCTATTTCTTTGAAAGACCGCTTGCCCTCACGGGAATCAAGGGTGATGGAATCCAGCGGTTTACCAACCGAGTGAAAGCAGGGAACGTATACGCCGTCCTCGCCGAGTACCTCCAGTACCTTTGTACCAACCCGCGTCATAATGTGCATATTCGCCACCACATACGCGGAATCAGTGATTTGAACGCCGATCTTGGCAATGTCTGAGCCGACCGGACCCATGGAGAAGGGGATCACGTACATGGTACGGCCCTTCATGCTGCCCTTATACAGGGCGCTCATGGTCTTTTTCAGTTCAGCAGGAGGCGTCCAATGGTTCGTGGGGCCGGCGTCTGATTCTTTCTCCGAGGCAATGAACGTGCGGTCTTCAACTCGCGCTACATCCGACGGATCCGAGCGATACAGCACACAGCCCGGCTTTTTCTCAGGGTTGAGCGGCGTGGCTAGTCCGGCGTCAACCGTAATCTTGATCATCCGGTCATACTCAGCCTGTGTTCCTTCACAAACCTCAACCGCGTCAGGGGCCATGAGCGTAATCGCTTCCTGAACCCACTTCTTCAAACCGGCGTGCTTCACATCTTCTAGCTTCATACAAAACTCCTTGTTAGCATATATAAATCTTTAGCTATATATACTAACAAGAAGGAAATATCATAGCAAGCACTCAGCGGGAATGACTTGCCCTTTTTGCCTCTATTGATAAAATTACCCTATGACAACATACAACAGCGCGGATACCGCGAACATTCCTTTACGATCAGAGGTTGATCCCCATAACACATGGGACCTATCAAAACTATTCCCCAATGACAGCGCGTGGGACACGGGGCTTACCGAATACGAGGGCCTTATTGAGAAGATAGCGGCTTTTCGCGGCACACTCGACGCGGGCGCGGAAAGCCTCGCGGCGTACCTCAACTTTTACCGCGACTTCGACCTGCTCGCCGAGCGCCTGGGCTATTACAGCCATCTCAGGCAGACTGTGGACGAGGGCGACAGCACGGCCCGCGCCATGAATGGCCGCTTCGTGATGGCTGCGGCAAAGGCTCAAGCCGCCTGCGCCTGGGCTGTGCCGGAGATTCAGGCAATACCGGACGCGGATATGGAGCGCTTCCTTGAGAACACGAGCCTTAACGACTACCGCATCTACCTGAAAAAGCTGCTTCGGTATAAGCCGTATATCCTCAGCGATAAGGAGGAACGGCTCCTCGCCCTCCATGCTGAAGGTGAAGGCATTGCCAGCGACGCCTTCTCGGTACTGAGCAACGTGGATATGGACTTCGGCGTGATTGACACGCCCGAAGGCAAACGGCCCCTGTCCCAGTCAACATGGTCAGTGCTTATAGAACACCCAGACCGGGACCTGCGCCGCCGCACATACACGGCTTTCTACCAGCGTTTCGAGGCGCACAAGACCACGCTTGCAACCCTGTATTCCGGCTCGGTTAAACAGGATGTGATTCGCGCTCGTATTCGCGGCTATCCATCAGCGCGTGCAGCCGCCCTCTTCCCTGATGACGTGAGTGAGGCGGTCTATGATAACCTCGTCTCTACCATAAGCGACAACCTCGCGCCGCTCCACCGCTACTATGCCCTGCGGAAACGCGCCCTGGGGCTTGACGAACTGCGCCACTACGACGTGTACACGCCGATAGTGCCGCTGGCAAAGACCAAGAAAAACACGTGGGAGGAAGCGGTCGATCTGGTGTCAGAGGCGCTGTCGCCCCTGGGCGATGAGTATGTCAGCACCCTGCGAGGCGGCTTGCTTGGCCGCTGGGCTGACCGTTACGAGAACAAGGGCAAACGCTCCGGCGCTTTTTCCGCCGGAAGCTACGCCGGCGATCCCCATATCCTGATGAACTATAAGGAAGATTCCATCCGCGACGTGTTTACTCTGGCGCATGAGGGCGGCCATTCCATGCACTCGTGGTATTCAGCCCGTTCAAACCCGTTCATGCAGTATAGCTACACGATCTTTGAAGCTGAGGTTGCCAGCACCTTTAACGAGGAACTCTTGTTCCGTCATCTGAAAAAGACTGCTGACACAAAGGAACTCAGGCGCTATGTCATAAACAAACGCGCCGATGAACTTTTGTCCACGCTCTATCGCCAGACCATGTTCGCTGAGTTCGAGAAGATCACCCACGAGCTTGAAGAGAGCGGCGCACCACTCACTGTTGATACGCTTCGCGCTGAATACCGGCGTCTGCTGGAGAAGTATTTTGGCCCGGCAATGGTACTGGAGCCAGAGAGCGACCTTGAGGGCCTGCGTATTCCGCATTTTTACAACGCCTTCTACGTGTACAAGTACGCCACCGGCATTTCAGCGTCGCTTGCCCTTGCCGAGCGGGTCTTGAGCGGCGGCGAACACGAGCGCGACGACTACTTCGCCTTCCTCAAGTCCGGTGGCTCGCGCTTCCCCATTGAGTCGCTCAAAGTCGCGGGCGTGGACATGTCATCTCCCGCGCCAATCGCGGCGGCCTGCGCCGTGTTCAAGGAGCTTGTGGATGAACTGGAAGGGCTGATGTAACAAAACGCCCGCCCCACAGCGCGGACGTGTTCTTGCCCGCGCTGTTTTTACAGCCTTCGCCGTCATGGGGTCAGACGCCGCATTTTACAAAAGGGTATACACTTATCTATAGAGGAGAAACGTATGGAAATTACGACTAAACAGTTGAGGATTCAGCCCGGACGAATCATTTCCCAGGTACATAACGGGCAAGAGATAACAATAACCTACAGAGGAAAGGCACTCGCAAAAATTATACCTCTTAACATAGAAAACCCAAAACAGGGTTTTGATGATGAATTATTCGGTATTTGGAAGGACAGAGAAGATTTAAGTAATGTGGATCAATATGTCAGGAATATGAGAAAGGGAAGGAGTTTATGTTAATTGATACAGATGTATTAATATGGTATTTAAGGGGAAATATAAACGCGCAAAATATCATAGCAAATAACATTCCATTTTGCAGGATTTGATGAACGTGTTCAGAATTGTGCCTTGTCAGCGTGGACTTGTTATTGTCAGCGCACCTCCTTTCAACGCCCTAGTCGTTTCGACGCCAGCGTCTCTGACACTCACATCTGACACCAACGACACTACGTCTCTGAAGTCCGGCGGCTCGCGTTTCCCCATTGAGTCGCTCAAAGTTGCGGGCGTGGATATGTCATCTCCCGCGCCAATCGCGGCGGCCTGCGCCGTGTTCAAGGGGCTTGTGGATGAACTGGAAGGGCTGATGTAACAAAACGCCCGCCCACAGCGCGGACGTGTTCTTGTTCGCGCCGCGCCCGCGTCTCTGGCACCACACGTTGACACCAAAATGCCCGCGCCCAAGCTGGAAATTCTTCAATCTTTAACCAATCCCTTGATTCTTTTTACAAATGGGATAGAATAGTTTTATGCTTTTGAAAACAGTAGAAAAAAGACAACACACCCTGCACCCTGCACCCTGCACCCTGCACCCTGCACCCTGCACCCTGCACCCTGCACCCTGCACCCTGCACCCTGCACCCTGCACCCTGCACCCTGCACCCAAAATTATACTCTAGGTAGAAGACAG
>JAISAE010000038.1 GCA_031266875.1 Treponema sp. | reverse complement strand
TCAACATTATGAGTAATATCACTGTTTGCGAATTCTGGCAATGGACGTTCAATTGCTGTAAATATTTCTAATTCCCAATTCTTTAAAATATAAAATGTGATCAATTCAATAAAAGTGCCCAATGCACGTCCGGCAGCCTTTTTTTTATCAACAGTATAGTGGAATATATTTGAGGCAAGTAAATTTTGTAGTTTATCAACAGACTCATAACTCATGGCTTTATAATAGTATAGTTAAGATATTATTGTCAAGCCACTGATCGGATGTATACTTTTTATACTTTTCCAATTATACCATTTCTACAGTTTCAGGGGCCTGGCCGCGCCGGGGGCCTTGAACCGTTTGAGCCGCAACGCATTGGTCAGCACCGACACGGAACTCATGCTCATGGCAGCGGCGGCAAATATCGGGTTGAGAAGCGGCCCGCCAAAGAGATACAGTACACCGGCGGCAACGGGGATACCTAGCACATTGTAACCAAAGGCCCAAAAGAGATTTTGTTTGATGTTGCGGATTGTCCGCTTGCTCAAGGTGATCGCTGTGGGTACGTCCATTAAATCGGAACGCATCAAAACAATGCCGGCGCTTTCCATCGCCACGTCAGTCCCGCTGCCGATGGCAATACCAATGTCGGCCTGGACCAGCGCCGGGGCGTCATTGATGCCGTCCCCTACCATCGCAACCTTGCGGCCTTCGTCCTGTAATTTCTTCACTTCAGCGGACTTGTCCTGCGGTAGCACCTCGGAAAGCACCCGGTCAATGCCCACCTGCCCGGCAATTGCGGCAGCGGTTTTTTTGTTGTCTCCGGTTATCATGACGACTTCGATACCCATGTTGTGAAGACTTTCAATGGCAGCCCTGCTCGACTTTTTTAGTACATCAGCAACAGCTACAATTCCGGCCAGCTTGCCGTCCAGAGCAATGTACATCGGGGTTTTGCCTTCACCGGCAAGGCAATCGCTTTCTGTTTCAAGCTCAGCAAGGGAAATGCCCTTTTCGTCCATGAGTTTCCTGTTGCCGGCCAATACCTTAAGACCCTTGATGTCCGCCTCAATGCCCCGGCCGGTAATGGCCTGAAAATTGTCCGCAGCGAACAGCGCAAGCCCCTGGTTTTGCGCTCCACGCACAATGGCCTCTCCCAGCGGGTGTTCGCTGCCCTTCTCGGCTGAGGCGCTTATTTGCAACAAATAATCCCGCGCTACTCCGGCAGCCGTAACTACATCAGTAACTTCAGGCTTGCCCTCGGTGATGGTCCCGGTTTTGTCAAAGACTATGGTGTTGATTTTATGCGCAGTTTCGAGCGCCCCACCGCTTTTAATCAAAATGCCGTTTTCCGCTCCCTTACCAGTTCCCACCATGATCGCTGTGGGCGTCGCAAGGCCCAGGGCGCAGGGACAGGCTATGACCAGTACGGAAATAAAGATCGTCAGGGCAAATTCCAGCGTGGATCTTCCGGCAGGGACGCTTACCAATCCAGCGGAGGCTGCCGCGAACCACGCGATACCAGCGCCAACAGCAATGGCGCACACAATAGGCACAAAATAGCCGGAAACAATGTCGGCCATGTGCGCTATCGGAGCCTTGCTCCCCTGCGCGTCTTCCACCAGCTTAATAATCCGCGCCAGGGCGGTTTCCCCACCGACCTTCTCCGCCCTAAAGCGGATAGCGCCATTGGCGTTAATCGTCGCGCCGTAAACCTTGTCGCCAGCCTTTTTATCAACCGGCATACTTTCGCCAGTGAGCATTGATTCATCAATGGCGGTCTGACCCTCAGTAACAACACCGTCCACCGGTATCTTGGCCCCAGGCTTTACAACAATGATGTCCCCAGGAAGCACTTCGTCAATGGGGATTTCCTTTTCCGCGCCGTTCTCAATGATGATTGCGGTTTTCGGCGCAAGCCCCATCAGCTTCTTAATCGCCTCGCTGGTGCGGCCCTTTGATACAGCCTCAAGGGATTTACCCAACAGTATAAGGGCTATAATGACCCCAGCGGTTTCAAAGTACAGCGCGTCCACAGCATGAACGTTACCGCCCGCTATCTCAAAAATATTGTAGACACTGTAAAGCACTGCCGCTGTGGTGCCAACAGCGATAAGGCTATCCATGTTGGGGCTGCGATGGATGAGGTTCCTGAAGCCCACAGTGTAGAATTTGTTACCCGCTATGATAATGGGAATGACAAGCAGGAGTTCAACCAGCGCATAGATGAGGGGAACGCGCATCGGCGACAGGGCGTGAGGAAACGGCAGAGTAAAGACCTTTATCATTGGAACCATTGCGATATAGAGCAGAGGAAGGCCGAATGAGGCAGCAACAATGAATTTTGTCCAGAGGGTTTTGATTTCCTTTTCCTTGCGGAGTTTGTCCTGATCAACAGCGCCTTCTTTTGAAACATCAAGCGCCGTATAACCCGCCTTTTCAATGGCTTCTTTAACAGCAGACACCCGCACTTTAAGGGGGTTATACACCACTGTGGCCTTTTCCGTGGCAAGGTTCACCGTGGCGGTTTCTATGCCTTCCAGCTTTTTGATAACTTTTTCAACCCGCTGGGCGCACGCAGCGCAGGTCATGCCGCTGATGGGAATGGTTATGCTGGTTCTCTTTGGCTTATCCAGAACCTCATAGCCGATTTTGACAACCGCCTCCTTGACGCTGGTTAAGGTTTGGTCCCCGGCACACTCAACAAATAACTTTTCGCTGGCAAGGTTCACTGTGGCTGTACTAACGCCTTCGATTTTTCTCACCGTCTTTTCAATCCGGCCAGCGCAGGCCGCGCAGGTCATGCCGCCAATGCTTAATGTATGATTCTGCATATATGCTCCTTACTCGTTCCCATAACATTTATCCGCAATATTTCTCAATGTACTCGTTCATTACCCTGACAAGCCACGCTTCCAGGGCTTTGTCGTAACGCAGCGCCCCGCCCTTGATCGCTTTAGCGCCAAGAACATGGCCAATGCCAGAGTATAGAGCCATAAAATAATGGTCGATCCCATAGACATTGAACACGCTATTCAGGGCTGCGGAATTCGCGTAAGGCACTATCGTGTCCGCGACATCATGGACCATAATGGTTGGGGGACTGGCGGGAGTAACAAAGTGAATCGGGGAAATTGCCGCCAGCATGTCCCGGCCTGATTCACTGTACCCTTCGCTGGTAACGTCGCCGTCCACAATGTGATAGCCGCTTATTTTTTCAGCTAATTGATAAAAGAGTTTTTCCCACCCCATTTTTTTGAAGTTGTAGAGAAAGGCAACGTCGCCCATGTCCGCCGGGCCTGCCATCTCCACGCAGAACGCCACTGGTATTGGGCTGGTCTCGTGCTGTTTATAGGCGTAGAGCATCGCAAGGTGCGCGCCAGAAGAATGTCCCATGATGATCAGTTTTCCGGGATCAACGTTATTCTGCAGACAGAATTCCCGTATAAAGGCAACAGTAGCAGCCACATCGTCCTCTAGATCGCTGATATGCACGGTTTCGTCAATGTAGCGGTGGCTCATGGACGCGACAACGAATCTGCTCCTGAAATCGTCCAGAAAAACCGGATAGCCGTCCTTGTTGCCGTACATCCATATCCCGCCATGAATAAAGAGTATAACGCCTTCAGGCGCCGCCTCCACAGGGATTGAAATGTCAACCACGTTCCGTTCATGGGAACCATAGCTCAGGTCATTCCACCGCGTATACCGAACATCCTCCGGCGCTTTCCCCGTTGAAACGCAGCCAGCCACAGCGAGCAAGCAAAGCAGCCCAAGTAACCCAATCAAAAATTTTCGCATAATCATCCTCCAATTAGTAGATAACACTGCCTATTATCCGCTGCCTTTTATTTGTTTTCTACCCGCGCCGCCATCGGGCAAACATCGACTTGGCTTCTCTCAGGAAATCACGCGAAATGGTTATGGTCGTATCCGTTACTGTTTTGTAGTCCTTGAAAATCGGAACCGGATTGCAGCCCCCAGAACGAACCTCAACCTGACTCATGCGGAACCGGTTACCGCAGTTCTGGCATACCAATACCGTACCCTGCTGCTTGTAAAAGCCCCGGCCTGAACCATAGCAGACCTGACAGGTATTAAAGGCCGTGCGTATAGTCCCGTCCGGCGCTCGTACCGCCAGAACCTCAAGTCGCGTCCCCTCAATGTCAACCGGATAGAAGACCGCGTTCCCCGTAACTTCCGCGACCAGAATCACCAAGTCCCTGTCGGCGATCGCGGGCTTTACCACATTCTGCTGCGCACAAGCAGCGGAACCCGTAACGGCCATGATCGCCGTCAAAACAAAAACCCTATACATTCTTTTTTTCACCCTCTCGCTCCTCAATCAATGTTGAAAAACACCGTGCGGTCGCATCAACATTATTTTTTCGTGCTGTTCTTTTTGCCTAAGCCTTGTAAAAGCGCGACAACCACAATCGCAAGCGCCGGAACAATACAGTGCCAGTGGCTCTGCCAAACGCTCAGTAAAACATCCACCATTGCCTCCTCAAACCTTCTTTACGTTCCTTATACCCCAGCGCCGCAGCAGCCGCCGCCCTGCACGGCAGACGTTTCAAAATAAGCGTCAGGGTACATTTGAGTCTCAAAGTTGGAAACCTCAGTCTTTATGGCCTCAATGTCCACATCGTGTAAGTCATCCACCACTTTTACATAAGCGTAAAACACACTGTCGCCAGTAGAAAAGTCAAAATCACTGGCAGGCATTAACTGAATAATGTTATCGCCCTGGTTCATGTCAAGCTGTGTGTAATAGGCAGGGAAGCTGAGGCGGCTGTTTCCAGGGTCAAGGGAATCGTTGTTGATGTTCAGCATGGCCGGCATATTCCGCTGTAACACAACAACCGCAGGCTCTATGCCGTCATCACGCAGCTTGACGCTTACGGCCTGATAGGGAAAACCATAGGCTTCATCGCTTTGTATCTCAGCCAACGCGATAGTGTCTGTGGGAATGACTACACCCGCCGGAGCGAGTGTAAGACTCGGTTCTCCAATCTCAGCTATGCTTTGCCCTTCCTCGACTACGCTGATGGAACTGCGGATCATACCCATCCAGCAGGAGTACGAAAATTTGCCGGTTCTTTCAGGCGTAAACTCAATGATGTTCTCGCCTGGGGTAAAGCGGTGTTCAATGCTGTATTCCCGGATGATCATACGGTTGTTGCAGCCGTTAATGCTGCCTTGCGGGGCAGTGATAGTCCATTTGACCGGAACGCCCTGCTGCACCGTGATCGCCGGATAACGTCCGGGGAGCAAGGTAGACTGAACTATCTGTACGCCGTTTTCAATAATGGGCATAAAGGCCCCATTGCCGCCCGCCGCCGCTCTGGAAGCAAAGGGATTAACCGCAGCCCTCACCCTATCAACAACATTGATATTGAAACCAGAAAGGCCCCAGCCATACGTGAACATGATCATGCCCATGACCGTTACCAGAACCGCGCCTGCCTTCATCACGCGGCGGGTAAACTTCCCGCTGAGCAATGAGCTTAAAGCCCCGATACCAAACATAAGGGGAACCGTACCCATGCTGAAGATGAACATAGAGACGCCTCCGGCAATGGGGTTTCCAGTGGAGAGGGCGTATAACTGCATGGCTTGTAAGGGGCCGCAGGGCATAAGGCCGTTTAGCAGCCCGATGATAAGCGGGCTTTTATTCCTTGCTTTGTGTTCGCTTATGCTCTTTGCGAAGACGCTCGGCATACGCAGGTTGAAGCGGCGTAGAACGCTTCCAACAGAACCCTGGAAAAGCCCAAGCATGTTGACGCCCATCAGCACCATAAACACGCCAGCGACTAACTGCACGACGCCCTGAAACCGTCCCGATACTGAGACAAGCGATCCTAAAGCCCCGACGATCGCGCCCACAATAGTATAGGAAACAACTCGTCCAGCATTGTACAGAATGGCGGGCCTAAGAATCGCAAAGCGTGTGCTGGAACAATCAGGCGAAACCACAGGGCGGGCAGCGGGTATACACTGGGAAAGGTTAATGCCGCCGCACATAGCAATACAGTGAACTGAGGTAACAAGACCAATGACAAAGAGTATGCCGTAGCCCATGCCAGCCTCCGCAAGCGGAAAGGCCGATGTAACAGTGCTTATACCCAGCGCACGCGCCAGTATATAGAGGGAAAGGATGATGACTAGGGTCCCGATGATTTCCAGGCCAGAGGTGTTACCCTTGTTGCTCAGTACCTTGTAGTCCAGGCTTTCAATCGCTGATTTGATTTCGGGAAACGTAAGCACTGAGGCGTTCCAGGTAACAGTGGCCGTGCCAGTATTGTAGCTTACTGTGGCTTCCTCAACGCCTATGGTACTTTTCAGCTTTCTTTCAATCCGGTTTTGGCAGCTTACACAGGTCATGCCGCTGATACGAATTGTCTTTGTCAACATATCATAAACCTCCGCGTATCTTCGATACTGATTTCAAGGTTAGCCTTGTGATCTTTTTGATACTCTGAATCTAACGTTGAATTGTGTCAGAATTATGTTAAGCTGAAAAGAACAGCAACTTTTTTACTCCCCCGCAACAATCTGAACAAGCCCGAATCTCCATAATGTTCCTTCAGTCCCGCACGAGCGCTGCCCGCGCCCCAGCCCTTGCTAGCCATTGGCGACTAGTTTTTAGTGGATCGCAATTGATTGTGAGTCATTGGCAACTAGTTTTTAGTGGATCGCAATTGATTGTGAGCCGTTAGCGAATAGTTTTTATATGTTCGCAATTATTTGTGAGTTGTTGCCAATTATTTGTGAGTCTCCGGCAATTGATTGTCAGCCACTGGCAATTGATTGATAACGCTCACAATCAATTGCCAGTGACTCACAAATAATTGCCAGCAATTGCAAACTAATTGGCAATGGCGTGTACATAGTTGCCAGCGGCTCGCAATCAATTGCTAATCATTACCAATCAATCAGCGGAGGATCGCAATCGATTGGCGGCAGTCTGCAAACTATTGACAATGGCGTGTACATAGTTGCCAGCGGCTCGCAACCAATTGCTAATCATTACCAATCAATCAGTGGAGGATCGAAATCAATTTGCGGCGGTGTGTGCATAATTGGCGGAGGCTCCTGATTAAGTGAAAACAGATGCCTGCCAAAGGCGGGTGGACTGCCACGCAATGACGCGCCCCGCAAAGGCCGTGAACCCCAGGGTTCGCAATGAAACGCCGAGCCACGCCTTTGACGCGCCCGGCCCCGCAGACGTTGCCAATATGCTGGCAACGCTTTCCCTCTGGAGAGATTGGTATTCCCGCCGCGAAACGCGAGCCAAAGGTTTGGCGGGACATTGAGGGCTGCTTCCCGGAACCTGTAATTACACGGGCGCTAATCTGTCTCTGTATTATAGAAGAATACTCATTACTGGCGCAGCCGCGCTAAGGCTGGGGAACGCGAGCCAAAGGTTTGGCGGGGCATTGAAGGCTTCTTCCCGGAACCTGTCATTATACGCTGACGCTAATCTGTCTCTTTATATAGAAGGATACCCTTACTGGCGCTGCCACGCTAAGGCTGGGGAACGCGAGTTAAAGGTTTGGCGGGGCATTGAGGGCTTCTTCCCGGAACCTGTCATTACGCTGACGCTAATCTGTCTCTATATATAGAAGAATAGTCGTTACTGGCGCTGCCACGCTAAGGCTGGGGAACGCGAGTCAAAGGTTTGGCGGGGTATTGGAGGCTTCTTCCCGGAACCTGTCATAACGCGGGCGCTAATCTGTCTCTTTATATAGAAGAATACTCGTTACTGGCGCTGCCACACTAAGGCTGAACGCAGCAGGTGATATACACACTTTACAAAAAAAATGCTTGACACCCTTGTAAACCCCTGATACAGTAGATTCTGGATTGTTACCGGGCATAGCTCGGGCATGACCTAAACTGAAGGATATACGTGTAGAGGGGCTTGTCCCATGGGGACCTATAAAAAGTTGCTCCCGCCGGAATCCAACGGTTTAGGTCTTTTTTTTGCCCTACAGGAGGGTGTGGTGTGGAGTATCAGAAAGTACAACAATAACATTATACTCGCTGACGACAACGGACAGGAAGTTATTGTCCTGGGCAAAGGCATTGGCTTCCAGGCCCAGCATGGCTCGGAAATTGATATGACCCTTGTTGAGAAAGTCTTTGTACCCTGGGAAAGCGCCCACATTAACCGTTTCACCAGTACCCTGTCCGATCTCCCCTACGAATACATGCTTCTGGCAAGCAAGATCGTGGATCACGGTAAAGCCGCCCTGCAAGTTAAACTGAACCCCAGTATTGTTGTGGCCCTTGCCGATCACCTAGCCGTAACCCTGACCCTGCCGAGGGACGACGCCTCCTTGATGCAGTCGCCCCTGCAACTGGACGTGCGGTACATATACCCCGGGGAATTCAAAACCGGCGTAGAAGCCCTGAACATCATCAGACAGGAACGGAACATACAGTTGCCCGAAGCCGAGGCCGTAAGCATCGCCCTGCACTTCATCAATGCTGAGCTCGAATCGCCTGAAATGTCGACTACATTCAGGATTATAAGCATAGCTGGCGACGTAATGCGGATCATTGAGCAATACTATGGCGTGGAATTAGACAAGGAGACCCTTGAATTCATGCGATTCAGCAGTCACGTGCGGAATCTTGTCATTGAATACATTATACCTCAACCCCCCCCCCCCCCTGACGCATACTAGACGCAGGCAGCGGGCGCTCAAAGAAGATGATGAACTATACGAACTCTTAATGAAACGCGACAGAGATGTTGCTGAATGTTGCCGGCGCATCTGTTCTTGGCTGCAAGACAAGCATATACTCACTCTCCGCAAGAACGACGTCTCGTTTCTGGCAATGCACATTACAAAAATACTTGAGGCGGTAGAAAAGCAATGACATCACGCAAACTCGTGTTTCTGGACATTGACGGCACGCTTACCTCTTATCTCAATCACGTACCGGCCTCCGCGCTTGCCGCCTGCCGCGCCGCCCGGGAAAACGGCCACCTCCTATATATAGCCAGCGGCCGTTCCCGCGCCCAGATAAGCCCATCGATCCTGAGCGTGGGGTTTGATGGCGTTATCTCTTCTGGCGGCGCGTACATTGAGCTTGGCGGGAAGGTTGTTTACAGCGCGTTCCTGCCGCGAAGCACCCTTGAGCGGCTTACTGCGTATCTTGATGGGCGCGGCGTGGCTTACAGCCTTGAGCTGCCTGAAAAGGTTGCCGCGAATCAGCGCTTTTATGCGCGTATGCCCCACGCCCTGTTCAGTCTGGTGAGTTATGGTTACGCGGCTCCGGGCGAGAGCTTTGACCAAGAGCGGGTGTGCAAAGTGGTATTCATGGAGTCGAAAGAACTCTGCTTTGAGGATGTTCAACACGAATTCAGCGCGGACTGCGAGATATTCAGACTTTCGATACCTGTGCCGGGTATGTCGGGCGGGGAAATTAGCGCGAAGGGCATCCACAAGGGGACTGCGGCGGCGTGGGCAGCGAAGTATCACGGCATAGAACAGAAAGACACTATCGCGTTTGGCGACAGCGACAATGACCGCACCATGTTGGAGTACGCCGGAGTGGGCGTGGCGATGGGGAACAGCGACGAGGCGCTCAAGCGGGTGGCGGACGACGTAACAGGGCATGTCCGGCGAGGCGGCCTTGCTAAGGCTTTTGGAAAATACGGCCTCGTGTAAGCAGGCCGGAAAAATATTTTTTATAGGAGCAAGATATGGCAAAAGATTTTAGAAAGACAGCGCAAGGGGTGCTGGACAGTGTAGGTGGCAAGGGCAACATCAGGAGCCTTGTGCACTGCGCGACGCGGCTTCGCTTTATGCTGTTTGACAACGCAAAGGCGAACGATGACGCGGTGAAGGGAACTTCCGGCGTGGTCGCTGTGGTAAAAGCTGGGGGTCTGTACCAAGTAGTCATCGGGAATGATGTACATGAGGTGTATGTCGAGCTTGAAAAGCTGGGCGCACCGACCGGAGGCGGGGTGGCGGATGATGGCGCTGGTACTAAGCAAAGTGTGGGGAACATGCTTATCGGCACGGTTGCGGGCGTGTTTACCCCGATACTGCCGGCGATGATGGGCATGGGTCTTATCAAGGGACTTATCGCCATACTGCAGATGGTCTTTCCCAGCTGGGCGTCTTCAGGAGATAAGTCGTATACCGTCCTTTACGCGGCGGCGGACGCGCTTATGTACTTCTTGCCTATTTTGATTGCCTATACTTCGGCGCAAAGGTTCAAGCTTGACCCGCTTATTGGTATGGTGATTGGCGGGGCCTTGGTGTATCCCGATATTGCCGCGCTCTATCCTTTTGGCCCATGGGGAATCCATACGTTTTTAGGCATGGACATTCTGGTCATGATGCGCTACTCAGGCACGGTACTGCCTTCCATTTTCGCGGTTTATGGCGCGGCAAAGCTCTACCAGCATTTTCGGAAAACGCTCCCGTCTGCGATCAAAAACTTCATAGCGCCCTTTTTCACGCTGATCATAACCGTTCCCTTAACATTCCTTGTTATTGGACCGGTGTTCGGCATGGTGGGTATGGGGATTCAGAACGCTATTGGCGCGATTGTTGAACTGCGGTTTATCGGGCCTATCCTTATCGGGCTTATCATTGGCGGTTTCTGGCAAGTGCTGGTTGTCTTTGGGCTCCACTGGGCTGTTGTTCCAATAGCTATGCAGGAAATGTCCACGCCGAACCCGCTCTGGGGCAATGGCAATGTTTCAGTCATCTTTTCGTATAGCCAGATTGCGGTTATCGCGCAGCTTGGCGCGGTTCTTGCGATGGCAGTTAAAATAAAGAACGCGGAACGAAAGTCCGCCGCGCTTGCGGCGGGCATAGGCGGCGTGTTCGGCATTACCGAGCCGATTATTTACGGCTTTACGCTGCCCAAGAAAAAACCGTTCTTTATCGCCTGTCTCTGCGGCGCAGGTTCCGGCGCTCTGGCGGCTCTGCTGGGTAACTTTCTGGTGTCTGACGGACGCGGCATTGCGTCTGGTCAGGGAGGCATGGGTCTGTTCGCGTATCCTGCTTATTTGATCCCGAACTTTTCCAATTCCGCGATGAACCTTATCATTGCGCTCATCGCAAGCATAATTTCCGCTGGCCTGACCTTTGTTATTGTTTACTTTACCTACAAGCCGGACGCGGCGGAACTCAAGACAGATCAGGCTGTTGTCATTGACACGTCAAAAGTCAATGTCGCGGTGGCAAAGAAAATTTACGCGCCGGTAAAAGGACGTGTTATGCCTATTACTCAGTCTGCTGATCCCGCTCATCAAGAAGAGGCTTTGGGCAAGGGCGTATGCTTTATGCCCCTTGGCGGAAAGATTTACGCGCCTTTTGACGGCACCATAGAAATGGTCTTTGACACGAAGCACGCGATTAACGTCAAAAGCGCGGACGGCGTTGAGGCGCTGATTCACTGCGGCATCGACACGGTAAAGCTGGGCGGCAAAGGCTTTAAGACCCACGTCCAGGAGGGCGCGAAGGTCAAGGCCGGGGACCTGCTCTTTGAATACAACAAGGACATTATTGCCCGTGCGGGCTACAACCTTGAGACGCAGCTTGTCATCACCAACACGGACGAGTATAAGGCGATTACCCAGGCGAAGTCTGGGGACTGCCTTGTGGGTGATCTTGTGCTGTATGTGGAATAAGCGGGAAAGGAGTGATTTATGAAGATGAGGCAAAGATTTCTGTGTAGCGGACTATTGGGCTTGCTGCTTTTGCTTGCGGCGCTTCCCCTTTATGCGAATGGCGACGAGGAAAAGCCGGTAACCATCTATGTAACGCGGCACGGGAGGACGCTTTTTAACACGAAAGACCTTGTGCAGGGGTGGGCGGACAGCCCACTCACGCCGGAAGGGATTACCGTTGCCGAAGATTTGGGCCGGGGCTTGCGGGACGTGTCGTTTGATTATGTCGTTTCGAGCGATCTTGTCCGGGCGCGTCAAACAGCGCAAATCGTAATGGGGCAAAACCGCGCCAGCAAGGACTACCAGTTGGAAGACAGCGCAATGATCCGCGAAGCCTGTTACGGCCATTTTGAAGGCGACCCGAACAGCTCAATGATTGCCGCCTTCTCGGCGGAACTCGGCGTACCGCCCGAAACCATGATGCAGGACACGTACATCTGGCTTAAATCGGCGGACATGATTAAACAGATGGACACCAGCGGCATGGGAGAAGACGCGGCAACGATTAAGAGCCGGATGCAGGCAAAACTCACCGAGATCGCAAAGGCACAGGCGAAAAAAGGCGGCAACGTCCTGTTTGTTGCGCATGGCCAGTCAATCAACATCATGCTGTCCGATCTCGATCCCGCGTTTACCTACACCGGAACGACACTGGCAAACGCGGCGGTGTGCAAAATCGTCTATCAGGACGGCACGTTCACCATTGAGTCGTTTAACGATACGAGTTACATCGACGCAGGCAAAGCTCTGCGTTAAGAGGAGGAACAAATGAAACGGAGTATAAAAATGAAACTGTGTGTGGCAGCGTGTATCGCGCTGTGCGCGGTGAATGTGTTTGCCAATGGCGTGCCTGACGGCGCGTCCGGCGAGTCGGCTGTCAAACAGGATACGCTTACGATTTACGTCGTGCGCCACGGCCAGACCATCTTCAACCTGATGGACCGGGTGCAGGGGATTTCCGACGGCATTTTGACGGAGCGGGGGATTACCGGAGCGATCAACATGGGTAAAGGGCTGCGGGACGTGCCGTTTGCCGCCGTATATGCAAGCGACTTGAAGCGGGCGATTGAAACGGCGCGGCTTGCAATGGAACAGAATCGGGCTACAAGAGCGTGGGCAGTGAAGGAGATGCCGGAACTGCGGGAGGTGAGCTTCGGCGTGTTTGAGGGGGATCCAAACTGGATGATGTACGCCGCGTTTGGGAATGACCTGGGGCTTGCTATTCCCGAAGATGCGAAATCCATTGCCACTGCCACCGCGCCTATTCTGCAATATTACCAGGGGGACATGAAAAAATTCCTTGAAGGGCTTGCGGATTTCAACAAGCGGATCGACACGGAGTACCGTATTTCAGAAGACGCTGCCGAAGTGTACGCCCGCCTGCGGAAAGGGATGGACATGATTGTGGCCGAAAACCCCAACGGTGGGAACGTCATGCTGGTGGCTCACGGCCAGTCGATTTCCTTCCTGCTTGCGGCAATCAACATCGAGGTGTCGGTGCAGCTTGGCAATTCCAGTGTTACAAAACTCGTCTATGACTATGCGGCAAAAACATACCGTCTTGAAGGCCCCGCCGGTGATATGAGTTACGCCGAGGCTGGAGCGAAGTTGTAAAGCGAGCCTGTTTTGAAGCCCCAGGGAGTGCTGCGCAGGCTTGGAGCATCCGCCTGATCAGGGCGGATCAGGAGCGCGGCTGCCGGTGGTTCGTGGGTCATGTCCTCGAACCACCGGTGATGAAGAATGGATTGCGGGGAGGGAGTTTCCTTCCTTGACATATAAATTTACGAGGAGAAAAGAATGAGTTTTCCAAAGAATTTTTTGTGGGGCGGTGCGGTTGCCGCCAACCAGTGTGAGGGCGCGTATCTGGAGGATGGCAAAGGGCTTTCCTGCGCAGATGTGCTGCATGGCGGCAAGGATAAAATGGCGGAAATGGCGGACGCCCAGGCTTTGCGCAGAAACATGGAAAAGCTGGAAGGCTTCTTCCCTTCCCATGAGGCGATTGATTTTTATCACCATTATAAAGAGGACATTGCGCTTATGGGCGAGATGGGCTTTAAGGTGTTTCGCACATCAATTGCATGGAGCCGCATTTTCCCGAACGGCGACGACGCGCAGCCGAATGAGAAAGGCTTAGCGTTTTACGACAGCCTCTTTGACGAATGTCTGAAGCACGGCATTGAGCCGCTGGTAACGATTTCGCATTATGAGTCGCCGCTTGCGCTCACGAAGAAGTACAACGGCTGGACAAGCCGGGAGCTTATTCCGTTGTTTGAACGCTATGCGCGGACGCTGTTTGAACGGTACAAGGGCAAGGTGAAATACTGGCTTACGTTTAACGAGATCAACGCGACAACGTTGTTCGGTGCGCCGTTCCTGGGCGCGGGCGCGATTGTTGATGATCCTGAAAAGGATAAGTGCGCGGTGTATCAGGCGGCACATAACCAGCTCGTGGCAAGCGCCCTTGCGGTAAAGGCAGGACACGAGATTATCCCCGGCGCGAAGATCGGCAATATGATCGCCGCGATGATGATCTACCCGTATTCGTGCAAGCCGGAGGATGTCTGGCTCAAGACGGCGCGGGAGCGGGAAACGTATTTCTACAGCGACGTGCAGGCGCGGGGCTACTACCCTAGTTACATGGAACAGTTTTTCGCCAAGCAGGGCATTGAGCTTGAGCGCGAAGCTGACGATACGCGGATTCTGCGCGAGGGTACGGTCGATTTTATCTCGTTTAGTTACTACATGAGCATGACAGCTTCAAGCGACCCTGAGCTTACAAAGACGTCCGGGAACCTGTTCGGCGGGGTTAAGAACCCCTACCTTGAGTCCTCTGAATGGGGCTGGCAGATTGACCCGCTGGGACTGCGTACCCTGCTCAACAACCTCTACGACCGGTATCAAAAGCCGCTGTTCATCGTGGAGAACGGGCTGGGCGCTAAGGACGTTGTTGAGGCGGACGGCTCAATCAACGACGACTACCGCATTGAGTACCTCCGCAAACACGTCAAGGCGATGAAGGATGCGGTCGAAGTGGACGGCGTGGACCTGTGGGGGTATACGACCTGGGGTTGCATTGACTTGATAAGCGCAAGTACCGGGGAGATGTCCAAGCGGTACGGCTTTATCTATGTTGACAAGGACGATGAAGGCAAAGGCACGCTGAAACGTTCTCGCAAGAAGTCGTTCTCTTGGTACAAGGGTGTGATCGAGAGCAACGGCGATCAGTTGTAAACACACGCGGCGCGCCCCAAGCAATACCCTTCTAAAGGGGTCAGAGACCCATCGGCGGGGCGTTGCGGGGCGGAGCCCCGCAGAGAGGGTAGGGCGCAACGAAGTGCGCCCGCAGGGGGAGACTTCCCCCTCAAAACATTAAGCGAAGAGACATTATTAACACGTCGTGTTAATGTCCGATTAAACGTCAGCGGCGATTTCGCCGCTGTTAGGAGACAGAGATGAAAGAGTTTACTTACACGATTACGGATCCCGTGGGGATTCATGCGAGGCCTGCCGGCCTTCTTGTCAAGAAGCTGGCCGGATTCAAAAGCGCCGTTACTATCGAACGCGCCGATAACGGCGCGTCCTGCGATGGGAAAAAGCTGCTCGCCCTGATGAAGCTCAAGGTAACGCAGAATGACGCTATCATCCTTAAAGCGGAAGGCGAAGACGAAGACGCAGCAATAGAAGCGGCGCGGACATTCCTCTCCACAAACCTGTAACGGAGGCTGCGTAATGATGATAATCCTGCAAGGCAAAGGTGTAAGCTCAGGCATCGCTCGCGGGCGGCTTTCTTTCCTCACCCGAAAAAGCCTTTCCGTTGAAAAGCGGAGCGTGGATGACGTGGAAAAAGAAGTTGATCGCTTCAACGCGGCGAAGCTGTCCGCCGCCAACCAACTTGACGCGCTGGCCGCGTCAATGGTGGACAAAATCGGCGAAGAGAACGCCATGCTCTTTGAAATCCACCGTATGATGCTGGAAGACTCGGACTACTGCGACCCTATCGTTGAACTCATCAAAACGGAGAAGGTCTGCGCCGAGTACGCCGTCAATACTGCTGGTTCCCGTCTGGCACAGGAATTCGCCGACATGGACAACGAGTACATGAAAGTCCGCGCCATCGACATATACGACGTTTCGCGGCGTGTAATCGAAATACTCTCCGGCGAAGCTCAGGGGCGGGTTGGCCACGACAACGCGGTTATCCTTGCCGCCGATGACTTTACACCCAGCGAGACTGCCCAGCTTGACCGAAGCACGGTATGCGCCCTGGTATCCCGTCAGGGCGCGGCCAATTCCCACACGGCGATCTTTGCCCGTACTATGGGTATCCCCGCCATCATTGGCTTTGGCGCGTTCCTGTCCGACGACTTGTCCGGCAAGGAGGCAGCGATTGATGGTGAGACCGGCGTTCTGTACATCGACCCTGAACCAACGGTTCTGGCTGACCTGGACGAGAAGGCAGAGCAGGAGCGGCGCGAGAAGGACGCCCTTGAACAGATGCGGGGCAAGCCCACCCGTACCAAAAGCGGCAGGGAAATAAAGCTCTGCGCAAACATCGGCTCAGTGAACGACGCTACCGCGGCTCTTGCTGGGGACGCCGAGGGAATCGGCCTGTTCCGCAGCGAGTTTCTCTACTTGGGCCGCAACGATTATCCCAGCGAGGATGTGCAGTACGACAGCTACCGCAAAGTGCTTGAGAAGATGGGGCATAGGCAGGTTATTATTCGCACTCTGGACATTGGGGCGGACAAGCAGGCAGCCTACTTCGAGCTTCCCAAGGAAGAGAATCCTGCGCTGGGTATGCGGGCGATACGGATTTGCCTCACTCGTCCTGACGTGTTCAAGACGCAGCTTAGGGCGATTTACCGGGCGTCAGTTCACGGCAACGCGGCGATCATGTTTCCAATGATAGCTTCACCGGACGAGCTGGCACGGGCGAAAAGTCTAGCGAAAGAGACACGGGAGGAGCTTGCGGCGGAAAACATTCCGTTTAAGGCTGATATTCCGATTGGGATTATGGTAGAGACGCCGGCCTCGGCGCTTATCAGCGACGTACTAGCACAGGAGGCGGATTTCTTCAGCATTGGCACCAACGACCTGACACAGTACACGCTGGCGATAGACCGGCAGAATGATTCGCTGGCGACGTTCTGCAACACGCATCACGATGCGGTACTGCGGCTTATTAAGATGACGTGCGACAACGCCCACAAAGCAGGTATATGGTGCGGCATCTGCGGTAGTCTGGGGGCAGACCTTGCTCTAACCAAGACGTTTGTGGAGATAGGTATTGACGAGCTTTCAGTGGAGCCATCGCGCATACTCAAGCTGCGCTCGGTGATCGCCGCCTGTTAAGTGAGCGGAGCCTCTGGCTCCGCTTTGTGGCTTGTGCGCCCTAACCCGCGCAAGCCACAAAAGGCCGCGCTGAAACACCTGCGCACTCATTATGTTTGTTTCCTTCGTTCAAGCAAGGCAAGCGCATAATAGGTTATAAAAACATACACACCCATAATTGAAAGCATTACCGCGAAAAAGAAAACAGCGGGGCGTTCCTCTGGCCAATAGTCAAAGGAAAAACCAAGAAACAGTTTTGAAAACATATCCCTATCAAACGATGACCACACGCCAAAGGCGGCAAGCATAAACGCAAGAACACGCATGAGCATGTTTCGCACTCGGTTTACACTGTTTATCTTTGCTATGTTGCGGAAAGCGTTTAGTATGATGCCCCAATTCAATCCAAGATGCACGCCAATCAGGGGCAAGCACCAGTAGGCGGCGCTTGTATGTATGTGCCGTAACACCATGTTGCCGGGCAGATGTAAAAACGCAAGTACGGTTCGGGAATGGAGCAGTCCAGTGATAATGAGCGCGGTAAAAGCAACCGCAAGCAATACATTAACAGCGGTCAACACGCTACGCCGTAGATTGTATGTACCCTTGAATATGTTTTTATACCAGCGGTAGTTGACAACGTTATGCGCGGCAAGAAAAACAAACACAGCAATGCCTATGTATTCGTGGGCAACATCTCCGGTTGCGCGGTACATAAGAGCACATAGTATCAGAATGGTACATACAAGGTCTAACGTGAGGCGCACTATAAGTCTGCTGTTCATCGCGCTGTTATTCCGTTTTTTCAAAGCCATGTTGTTATATCACTCACTGGCAGAGAGACTGTTATAGACAATGCTTTAGGAAAATGGCAGCGTATCTCCCTCATATACAAGTCCACGATAAGTATGAAAATGAGCGTTGATTGTTTTATCATATTGCTTCCTTGTATTCTTTATCGGTAACAGGCGCGAGCCACACCGCGCCACCTTTCCACAGGACTAACAACTACCTGTTCTATCAATAACCACTTCTGTCCCATTGCTAGTTCATCACTCATCCTTTTTCAGGTGTCCGCGCATACTAGCTCCATGCGCCAACGCATACTAGGCTCATGCGCCTGCGCATACTAGTTCCATGCGTGGACGCATACTAGGCTTAGGCGTATACGCCTGCTAGTTCCATGCGTCCACGCATACTAGGCTCATGCGTCCGCGCATACTAAGTTCAGGCGTATGGAGGACGCCAACGATGAAGCCGCCGCTCTTGGGTAAGAGGGTTATGACAGCATTGCTCAGTTTAGCTGAGAATATAGGCAGCAATGTAGTGAACCGCCACAATGGGACATTGAGCGGGTGCTTATGGCAAGGATGGCGCGGTAAGCATAAGCGCATATTTGAATCATGCTGCTATGTGTTTAGGTAATCCTAAACACATAGTCTATCAGTAGTCCGCTCAATAAGGAACAGGATACACTGAAAAGCAGATAAAGGACAAAGTGTTTTACGCCCAAAACAATCTTCACTGCCCCCAAGTTAGTAATCTTTGTGGCGGGGCCGGTTATCATAAAGGACGCGGCAGAACCCATGCTCATACCGGACGCAAGCCATTGTTGCAGCAGCGGTATTGTCCCGCCGCCACACATATAGAGTGGTACGCCAATGGTGGCCGCCATTAACACTCCAAAGCCATAGTTTTCTTTGCCAAACAGAAAGGTCATCGTATTCTCTGGCACATAACGCTGAAAAAGAACTGAGAGAACTACCCCAATTAAGAAGTACAGTCCGGTCGCTTTGATGTTCCGCCACAGGTTTTTAAGAAAACGTAAAAAAAGGTTTGGGTCAGTATCCCGATTTGCTATAACAGTAAAACTGGAGAAGTTAAAGAAAGCGTGTCGTTTGAAAAAGAAGCGCACGCAGATTCCAGCAATACATCCACAAAAAAAACAACTGACAAAGCGGATAATCACTACTGTTGGTCCCAGAGCGGCGCTGTAAAAAAGAAGCTGCGGATTGAGGAGAATTGAACTCATCATAAAGGCGGCAAGCCAATCATCCTCCATGCCCTTTTCGGCAAAGGACGCGGCAATAGGGATAGTGCCGTACATACACAGAGGGGAAGCAATACCAATAAGTGAAGCGGGGATCATTCCCAAGACCCCAAGCTTCTTCCTCTGCATAGCAATAAACAGGCTATGTATCTTCTCCTTGCCAAACACAGAAATGAAGGAACCGAGTCCCATACCTAACACCCAGTATCCAACAATCTGCCGAAACTGGATGTCAAAATAGTACCAGAGATAGATTACTTCTCGCTGTACTATGTCAGCCATTCAATCGCACCAACTCATACGTCTTGCTACCAAGTCCTATTTCAGCGCCGTGATTTATGGCCCGTATGCCGTTTCGGGATTCCATGCGCTGTATAAGGCTTCTTCCGTCTGGCGCAGTGTACACTAAGTCAACACATGCTTGGTCGAGAGCTACAGGGTCAAGAGAGGAAAGGATACCGATGTCATGCATATCTGGCTCTGCGGGATTGCCGTTACAGTCGCAGTCAATGGAAAGGCGGTTCATCACGTTGATATAGAGGATGTTGCCGTTCAAACGGTCAACTACGGCCTTCCCCGCCTCAGCCATAGAATCAAGGAAGGCGTTCTGATCCCCGCTGATACCGCTTTTACTCCTGCCGCCGGTATGTATCCATGACTTGCCTTCTGATGAAGCAATGCCGATGGAAATGTTCTTGATGGCGCCACCCAAGCCAGCCATTGTATGCCCCTTAAAATGGGACAGCACGATATAGTAGTTGTAGTTTATAAAGTGGCTGCCAACAAAGTTCTCTTTGAGCCGTGTGCCACCTTGCACTGGAAGGCTGATTGAGCCGTTCTCGTCCAGAATATCCACATTGGCTATCGCCGTGTACCCGTGGTCTTTCGCAACCTGCTTGTGTAGCGCCGTGCTTGCCCGCCTCCCGCCATAGGCGGTGTTTGATTCAACTAGCGTGCCGTTTACAGACCGCACAAGGTCTCTTATCAGTTCTGGCTTCAGGTAGTTACTGTTAGGCGGTTCACCGGTAGTGATTTTTACCGCTACCTTGCCAGAGGTAATGCTTGCGTTGTCCGGCTTTTTCCCTAGAGCGTTGTAAACCGCTATAAGCCCTGCTGAGCTGATGTCAGTGGTAAAGTAAACCTTCGCTGGGCTAGTCTGCCTTGACGCGATTAGTTCTTTGTGGTCAGCCGCTGTGTTTGTCTGTGCTTCTGCCCTTTCGGTGTAGGTGGTGAATACTATAATAGCAAGCAAAAGCCCTGACAGTAAGGTTGTTGCTGCTATTGAAAAAAGTTCTTTGATCTTCATGTTAAGCCTCCATTGCTTTAATACATTGCTTTATGAGTTTGACGTTCCTAGGCGGCGCAGCCACGATGTTACGTCTCTGTTTGGTGTTGATACTCTAGTGTTGTCTTTGGGATTGCTGTCAAAGGCGCTGACGGAGAGACCTTCGCCGAGAGTAGTCTGTGGGCATAACTTCTTTATGTCATCAAGGCTTCTCCCGAAACGGCTTCCTCCATGAGTAACAAGGGGATACATGGTCTTACCTGAAAAGTTGTATGCTTCAAGGAAGGTAAAAACACCCATTGGCAAGGTTCCCCACCAGTTTGGATAGCAGAGAAAGATTGTCCTGTATTGCGCCATGTTAGAAACGCTGTTGGAAAGGGCGGGACGGGCGTTCATGTTCTGCTCCTCTTTGGCTATGGCGGTACACTCGTTATAGGTGTCTGGATAGGCTTTGACTGTCTTTATCTCGAATACATCACCGCCTGTTTCCCGCGCTATTTGCCCAGCAAGGGCTTTGGCGTTCCCGCTCCATGAAAAATACGCGACAAGAATCTTGTCGCCCGACTTTGTTTGTGCGTGCAGTTCCATAGCTGCCTCCATGCAAAAAAATACTGATACAAAAAGTAACAGCTGCTTCATACCATTCTCCTATGCTCCTTGTGTTCTCTCAAACAGTCCGGTGTAATATACCCACTGTATTATTGCTGTTTATATGATCGGAAGATGTAGGGAAACTACTATGCACAATCTTACTAGAAACGACATTCCTTTCCAGTCTGGAAAACGAAGCCTGTTCTACAGGCGCTCAAAGAACGTGTACTATTGCCAGTAACCCCGCCTCAAGCAGGGTTTTACGGCGCTTTTATAAAACAGGGAAGTCGAAGTAGCTGTTGGGGTATGGCTCGTTTTTTAGCATATAGTGCCACCACTCGAAACTATAGGCTTCAAACCCGCTGCTTTCCATGATGGAGCGTAAATGTCCACGATTTTGCGCTTCCACGCTGGTAATCATGCGGGTCGCATGGTGTGAACGCTCGTCCATAAAATCAAAGTTGCCGCCCATGGGAACAAGCGTGCCTGTATCCAAGTGGTAAAGCGTAAGATCAATAGCGCTTCCACGACTATGACTTGACCTTGACGCTACATATCCTTTTGCAAGCATTTCAGCACGCTCGATATTTGGATAGTACCGTTCTTTGGTGAGGCCATCTTCAGGCTGCTCCGACCAGCGTAGAAAGCAATCAACGGCACGCTTAGGTCGATAGCCGTCCCATAGGAGTAGGCCGTAGCCAAGACTTGCCGCATGATCCCTTGCCTCCAGCAGTCCACGCGCTAGGGCATTAGTTCCCGCTATGCGATTGACTTCATAGCCGTCTACTGGTTTCCCAGTGAAATTGTCCCATGTAGCATACTTTGCGTCCCAGCGAACATTGCGCAGCACTTCGTCCAAAAAAACAAACCCTTTTTCCATGCTTGCTTCCTTTAATTAACGCTTCTTTAACGCTAGTACGATAAGGCGGTCAATCAGTTCGGAAAGCGTTATACCAGCGGCGTTCATCATACGGGGATAGCGACTGTATGACGTAAAACCAGGCATGGTATTAACTTCATTAAGCACGATGCGTCCGCTGTTTTCTAAAAACAGGTCAACACGGGCAAGGCCCATGCACCCAAGCGCCTTATATATGTTCTTTGCCGTTTCCTGTATCCGCCGCCGCTCCTCCACCGGCAGATCGGCGGGAACAGTAATAAGCGCGTTTTCAGAACCTTTTTCTGGCGTGGCTTCCTGATGAATGTGAAAGATACCGTGCGACAGCCTGATCTGATCCACCTCACCGACAGTCAACTCGGAACCATTTCCAAGCACAGCGCAGCCGATCTCAAAGCCTGAAATGGCCTGCTCAATCAAGACCTTGCGGTCATACTGCCTTGCCGATTCAATCGCGGCGTCCAATCCGTCCGCGCTACTGACTTTTGTTACACCAAAGCTTGAGCCTGAACGTGCCGGCTTAACAAAAGCAGGGTAGACAAACGCATCTGTTGCTGGCCTGTCGTCATCCCAAACCCAACACTCAGGAGTGGCTATGCCGGCGTTTTTCGCCATGATGTATGTCAGTGATTTATCCATACAGATCACGGAGCTTTGAATATCGCAGCCTACATAAGGGATGCCGGATAATTCAAGCAGCCCTTGAATTGATCCATCCTCACCCGACTTGCCATGCAAGACTGGAAATACCACGTCAATGTGGCGTTCATGTCCATGCTTATTTATAACAAGCAATCCATGGGCTTCTTTATCCGGTGAGATCACGGCTGGGCGGCAATCGCCATGTTCCCAGTCTGCCGACGGTTTCTCGCACACCTTCCAAGCACCGGATTGTGTAATTCCAATGTATAGTGGTTCATATTTTTCGCTGTCAATGTTAGCAGCGATCTCGCACGCGGATTTTATTGACACGTTATGTTCTTCTGAGCAACCGCCAAACAGGATTGCAACCTTTATTTTATTCATTAAACTAAACTCCTTTTGCTTTAAGTATCGCGTATGAGAGTGAGTTGTTTTTTAAAATTTGATTGTTACTTTCTTAAGATTCTCCTAAGAAACAATGAGCATCTCTTAGGAAAACGCTGGTTAAATCAGGAGTGTAAGTATAGAAGTTCTTTAGGAACTCTTCTTATCAAGCATGATCGGCATTGCCGGAAGTTCCACCGTGAACGTCGTGTAGTTGTCATTACTTTCCGCATAAATCCGCCCGTTATGCTGAATAACGATCTCTTTCGCAATCGCAAGTCCAAGTCCAGCGCCGCCTGTATTGGAAGAACGAGCGTCGTCCAGCCGGTAAAACTTTTCAAATATAGTGGCGAGCTTGTCTTTGGGGATGCTTCCGGCGTTCCTGAAAACGATTGAAACCATATCGCCGCAACTGCCTGCTGTAATGTCAATGACGCTGTTTGCCTCGCTGTACGCGGCGGCGTTTTTCAGAATGTTGTTAAAGACCCGCGCCAGCTTATCAGGATCGCCGGATACGGTCAGGTACTCAGAAGCGTGGATAAGCGCCTGTTTCCCATGAGCGGCAAGCTGGGGATAAAATTCATCGGCCATCTGCGCCAGCATATAGTAGAGGTCGATATTCTTTTTCGTGAGTGTAATTGTTTGAAGGTTATACCGCGTAATCTCAAAAAACTCGTCGATTAGCTGTTCGAGGCGGTATGCCTTGTCCAGTGTGATATGCACATACTTTGCCTTTTGCTCCATTGGCATATCCGGCGCTTCGTCGAGCAGGCTTAGATAGCCGATAACAGAGGTAAGCGGCGTTTTAATATCGTGCGCCAGATACAAAACCAGATCGTTTTTTCTTTGTTCGGCAAGCTTGGCGTCCTGCTCCCGCTTCTCCAGAGTCCGCTTTAACGTGTTGAGCTTTTGTTCCATGAACTCCATTTCTGCGGAAAGCTCGATAGGCTTATCTCTGTCCTGAATAAGCGTATCAATGCCGGTATTTATCTCGTCAAAGTATTTCACAAACTTTGAAAGCAAGACGCGGCATAAAATAAGAAAACTAATGCCAATCGCCGTATAAGTAAATGTTCCAATATTGGAACGTATGTAAAAGTAATATATTCGCAACGCAGCCTGACGATTTAAGTGAAAACTATATTCCAAAAAGTCTACTATCCAGTCTCCGACAGACGCCTGCTGCTGAATAAACAAACGCAAAAGCAATACAAACCCAATGGCCACCATAATAGTTACAAGGATATACAGGTAGAGTTTTCGTTTCAGTTTTGAATAATCAGGTCTTTTAACCACACGTTTATGTTTCAATTTTATAGCCAATTCCCCATACGGTCTTTATATATTTCGGATTATCAATACTGTCGTTCATTTTTTCACGCAGATGCCTGATATGCACGGAGATGTTGTTGTTGCTCTTGCTGAAATATTCGTCGCCCCATATTCTGTGGAACAACTGCTCTGAACTAAGCACGTTTCCTTTATTCTCGCACAGTATCCGCAGTATTGAAAATTCAGTAGGCGTGAGGGACAGAGGTTTTTCATTCAAAAAGCACTCGTGCGTTTGTATGTTAATGACTAGGCCAAAGTGGACAATGATATGTTCGCTCTGCGCCGCGGCTCTGCTGTATTTCTTGTAGCGGCGAAGCTGTGCTTTGACCCGCGCAACAAGCTCCAGCGGACGAAAGGGCTTTGTTATATAATCATCCGCGCCCATGGTCAGCCCGGTAATTTTATCCATCTCTGTATCTTTTGCGGTCAGCATGATGATTGGATAGGTATATTTTTCCCGTATCTTTTGGCAGATAGTAAAGCCGCTCGATCCAGGAAGCATGATGTCCAATATGGCGAGGTCAAGCCTGATAGTGCTGATACATTCCAGCGCTTCTTTGGCGGTATAGCATTTGAAAACCGTATAATCCTCATTTTTAAGGTATAGTTCAAGCAAATCAACGATTTCACGCTCATCGTCCACAACAAGTATGGTATCACTCATTGTTACCAAGCTCCTTTTTAGATGATTCCAGTAATTCCCCTCAAAAGACGCGGGTTCAACAGGCTCACCGCGTGAGCATATCTGAGTACAGTCTAGCGGAATGGCGCTAAAACGCCAAGCAGCGCGGCACAAGCAGCGGCGCTGCATGGCCTAGCACACAAAGTATAGCACATACACATAAAAAGCAGCAGACAGCAGGCGTGCGCCCCTGCTGTCTGCCATTACTCGCGCTACAGCGGCGCTTATTCCTGATTATTGGAATACGCCATCTTGCCGTCGCTGTTCCACGCCACGAACTTACCGCCGCCATAGGCTATGCCGTTGATGTAGTCAAATGGGGTATCCGCAACAGCGGTCCAGCTTATCCCGTCTTGGGAATATGCCATCTCTCTCCAGCGGCTGCCCACCGCCACGAACCTGCCACCGCCGTAGGCTATGCCAGAGATGGAGCTTGTACCAAATGGGGTATCCGCAACAGCGGTCCAGTGTATCCCGTCCGGGGAATACGCCATCTCGCTGCCGTCCCACGCCACAAACATATCTCCGCCGTAGGCTATGCCGGAAATGGGGTTATCGCCAAATGGGGTATCCTCAACAGCGGTCCAGCTTGACCCATTTGAGGAATACGCCATCTTGCCATCATAGCCCACCGCCACGAACGTACCGCCGCCGTAGGCTATGCCGCTGATGGTGCTGTAGCTAAATGGGGTATCCTCAACAGCAGTCCATGTTGTCCCGTCTGGAGAATACGCCACCTTGTTGCCACTGCCACTGCTATACGCTACGAATGTATCGCCGCCGTAGGCTATGCCGAAGATAGAGCTTGTACCAAATGGGGTACCAGCAAAAGCAGTCCAGTGTATCCCGTCTGAGGAATACGCCATCATGCCATCATAGCTCACCGCCACGAACTTACCGCTACCGTAGACTATGTCATAGATTTGGTATGTACCAAATGGGGTACCAGCAACAGGGGCCCATGTTGCCCCGTCTGGGGAATACGCCATCATGCCGTCATTACCTATTGCCACGAACGTATCGCCGCCGTAGGCTATATTACGGATGAGGCCGGAGCCAAATGTGGTATTCTTAACAGCGGTCCAGTGTATCCCGTCTTGGGAATACATCATCTTGCCGCCGCTGCTGCCGTCAAAGCCATACGCTACAAACATATCGCCGCCGTAGACTATGTCGGAGATGGAGCTTGTACTAAATGGGATATCCTCACCAGCAATCCAAGTTATCCCGTCTGAGGAATACGCCACCTTGCCGCCGTCGCCCACCGCCACGAACTTGCCACCGCCATAGGCTATGCCACTGATGGAGCTTGTACCAGCGGTCCAGTGTATCCCATCTGAGGAATACATCATATTGTTGCCGCTGCTGCCATCAAAGCCATACGCTACGAACATATCGCCGCCGTAGACTATGTCGGAGATGTAGCCGGAGCTAAATGTGGTATTCTTAACAGCGGTCCAGTGTATCCCATCTGGAGAATACATCATATTGTTGCCGCTACTGCCGTCAAAGCCATACGCTACGAACCTGCCGCTGCCGTAGGCTATGCAGGAGATAGAGCTTGTACCAAATGTAGTATCTCAACAGCGGTCCAGGTCAGAACGTTACTGCTAGCTTCGGCGGTTACTGTAACAGTCGCCGTGCCAGGCTTGGTGGTGTCAACAGTGGAGGTCGCTGTTACAGTGAGAGTCGCTGCGGTCTCACCCGCCACCACGGTAAGGAGTCCTGTGTTAGAAATACTGGTTCCTGTAACGCCGTTGCTTACTGTCCAAGTAACGGTCTGTGCCGGACTGTTGGTCCCAGTTACTGTGGCGATAAATTGCTGTGTTCCGCCTCTGATAATGTTTGGCGTTGCGGGGCTTATGGTAACGGCGCTAATCGTTGAGCTGCTACCTATTGCTGTTGCCACCATCACTGCCATCGGTGGGGCAGCTTGTCAGAATCAAACCGAATGTCAGCGCCATTGTCAACATTCCTAACATAAAGCGTTTATTCTTGTTCATATAAGAACCTTCTTAATTGCGTTGTCCGGCGTTTTGCCAGACAACAAGATTGCCCGCCCATATTTGGCGGATTCCATCCAACGGACGGATAAAAAAAGCCATGCCTGTGAATATTCATGCTTTTGGCATATACCCAACGGACGCGGCGTTTTTCGCGTGGAACATAAAAAGGCCGACGCACTCCCTGTTGGGACAGTTCGGCATGTTTAGAGAAAGAGAAAAAAAGATAGAGGAAAAGGGTAAATTTACACTGTCAGAGGCTTGACAAAGACTAAGTACGCCCCATAATCGCGTGCGTGCGTGCGTGCGTGCGTGCGTGCGTGCGTGCGTGCGTGCGTGCGTGCGTGCGTGCGTGCGTGCGCTGGGGTGAGGTATGCTCTGAGAACTGATCTGCTGTGGCTTAGGCGTCTGCCATTCATAACTATTGTATTTGTATCATAAGCTGAAAGAATATGCAAGAGGAAAAAGAAAAAAGAAGACAAAAAAGAAGAGGCTGGTAACGCTGAGCTAACGCAAATCTCAACAAGTATACAAGAATCAAACACGTCTATAGTCATACACTTTTCCCCCTAATGTTGCGAGACACACATAGTCCACCTGGTCATCGTGCGCGCCAAGAGGAAAGGCCTCAATTTCCTCTAACCAGTCATTTAACCACGGCGCGTTCATCGGCACATGGACGTTCCCGGCCTGAAAAATCGGTTCCAGCGGGGTAGCGCGGACAACCTTGTCCTTTTGCTCCGGCACGGAATACACCACGCGCTTTGATTGCAGAATCGCTCTCATGGCCGCTATCGCGTCTTTGGCATCCACCGAGCCGCCAACACCGATTTTCGTGTAGGGGCCGTCCAGCTTCGCAATAGTACGAATCTTGACGTCGCGCTTCGGCGCGTTTTCCCTCACGCGAACAATGTCTTTTATCCAGAGATGGAGCATATGTTCCTGAATGTGGAACGCGAGTAACGTTCCCGAAGTCCAGTCTGGGTCTTGCTTGGCTCGCTCTTTCGCGGTGTGCGCCAAGTCCCATACGCGGAACCACCGCAGGTTCTTTGGGTACTCCGCGAGACTCTTGTGCCGCGCCACGCACTCCGTGTTGAGCAGGTTCCCGCCGCGTTTTTTGGGGTCAAGCTGCATGAGGGAGTAGAAGCCGTACTCGCCGAGGATAGCGTGGCGCTGGGCGTACCATTTCTTGCTGAACCACTCCGGGAACAAGGTGCCGGTTGGATAGCGGTCGCGTCCGGCCATAGCGGGGAACTTCAGAAACGTGAACTTCGGGAATTCCGGGTCTATATGCTGGCTCTGTTTTATACGCCCAATGATGTCGTCAACATGCCACGGCGTGGCCAGCACGATGGTAATAGAGACTTCCGCGCCCCTTGTCATAAAGTCATTGGTGAAGGCGTCCCACATCTTGTCCCGCATGTTCGGCGATTCCGCGTCCGTGCGGTTGCGGCAGTAGTCATCAAGGAGGCCGAGGTGATAACCTTGCCCGGAAAGGCTACCGAGTAAGCCGCTGGAGAAACATTCGCCTCAGTCTCTGAACTCTACTGTTCAGTTCCTAAACTCTACTGTTCAGTCTCTGAACTCTACTGTATATCATCGGTATAGTCCATGAACTCGCGCTTCATTGTTTACCATTCCCAGATGGCTTCCCACTATCTTCGGTATCCGCGAGAGCAGACTTAGAAGGCGGCTTTCCAAGGTCGCATTCGCTCCGCAGCTTTTCGGCCAGCGCCCGGCGCTCTTCAGGGCCGGAAGGCAGTTTCACGCTGTCGCCGGTACCGAGAATCACCTGTTGGGCGGCCTTGCCTATAACGCGGTCGAGAACGGTGTTTGTCGCCGTCAGGGTGCCGGTTCTCATGTCGTGAAGGAGAGCCGAAACACCGAGCACCACTATCACCGGCAGCTTATTCTTGTTCTCGCCCTCAACCATGCGCTGAAGCTCCTCTAGGGTACGGTTGAAAATAATATTCTTAAAAATAGTAATAATATCCTCATTGGACACACCGCTTTCTTTGATCCACCCTTTGAGCATTGAGGGCTTGCGTCCTTGATTGCCGGGTTGTCTCGCGCTTGAGAATCGGGTCTTCTCTCCATCTACCGCTATGTCTCGCCTTCCCGCCATAACCGTTTTTTCAACCGTTTCCTCAACCGAAAATACTATACGAAGAAGCCGGTTTGAACACTCCTTCATACCGCTTTATCTTTTTCACCAGCGCCATGGTAACGGGAATGAATACTATTTCATACACACACTTGAGCAGTACCCCAGTCAATACCATCTGCGAGAGCGCCGTCAATGGCATTGAGCCTATAAACGCTATAACGGTAAACACGGTTGAGTCGGCGACTTCTCCCACAACGGAAGATAGTATCGCCCGCGCACAGAAAAAACGCTCATGGCACGCCGAGCGCATCTTTTGAAAGATAACGTCATTCAACCAGTCGCCTATTTGAAAAGCAAACAAACCGGCGCATACTATTCTCGGACTACTCCCCAAGGTTACGGCGAAAGCGTCATGCGCCGTATACCATAGGGGAAACGGCAGGAGAATCGCGAGCTCAAACACGATAACCATAAAAAGGTTTAACGCGAATGTCAGCCACGCTATTCGGCGGGATACCTGATAACCGTATACCTCAGAAAAAATATCCGAAAGAATATAGACGATGGGAAACACCAGGATTCCCCCGGTATATCGAAGGAACGGCGTTAGCTCCACTTGCTTGGCCGCCACGATATTTGAGACAAGCGTCGTTGAAACAAATACCGCGCATAAGACAACATATAAACCGGAAAATCTTTTTGTGTTCATATAACAACACCCCTCAGTATTTAATCTTGTCCACCGGCGCACCTCTCATACAGCATTTTATGTAAAGACGCGGCGATATGGAATTTGCCGTAATACTTCACTCTCTTTTGAGTGGGTTTGATATGACAATAGTATAACATCTTTTTAATATGCGGAATAGCCGACTCTATACTTTCTTCGCGCAGATACCGCGCCTCGCGTCCCATACATATGCCATAACGATTTACCTCTTCCCATGACGTGCTATCCGCCGAGGCGCAGAACCGGCACTTATTCAACACGCTCTTGTCCGTGCAGCCTAAAAGATGTATGTCTATATCCGGCTTTCTATTCTTGATATAACTCGCCAGTCTATACACGGCCTCTTTATAGTCTTTCCCTTTGACTCTTCGTAACTCGGGCGCGCCGATAGCCAGATAGTCGGAAAATTCAATCAATCGATCTAATCCCTTTTGCCCATCTTCGATATGGAACACGTTAATTTGGCGGTTAGGCAGTCTATCGCGTAATTTTTTTGCGTAATTCCCAGGCGAAGTCCGCGCCGCATATCTTTTGACAATCCACTTCCACGAGCGTGGAGCGCAGTTTATGAGCGATTATGAAATCAATCATCGCTTCCTGCCATTGCTCAAGAGCGTATGTGTCTTTACGAATCGAATGACCGCCAAACATGAGCGTGAAAAGCCCGCTGTCCATAATGGTATGTTTCGCTATTTTTTCAAGAACGCGAGGCGCGAACAATGATGTCGCGCTCAGCGGAAAAGCGTCTATGCCGAATCGAGCCGCGATAAAAGGGAAGACGGAATAAAGGAAATACCGGACTCCGGCCTCATGGCAGATAAGAGCGCAATCTAGCTGTTCGCATCCGGCAAAATGGATTTTTATATTGCCACCAAACATGGAATCCTCATTCTATCGATCAGGGAAGTATTTTGCCGCAATGAGGGCATATACGCGGTTTCTTTTCGGGCGTGTCATCAATAACAGTATTAAAGTATTTGTCAACATCTTTTATTTGAAGATCGAAAAAGATGTGTTCCGGCGCCGGAATCTGAAGCTCATCAAAATCAATAGCTAATTCTTTGACAAAGCTCATCACGCCGTCTTTTGTTACCAGTCCATACCGGCTGTTTAAGCGTAGCATCTTTTGTTTTGCTTCTTCTTCATTCTCGGCGTCGATATAGACAACGGGACAGGGAGGGATTTCGTATCCCTCGCTTCGTAGCGCGAGTAGCCCCAGACGCCGCCCATGCCCGTCAAGGCAATAGTTGTAACCGCCGGATTTCCAAATAAAAAAGGGAAAACTAATACCGAATTTTTTAAGCGATTTTTTGATTTTTGTCATATCGCTGTCATCGCGGGATTTAAGGGCGCCGCCGGACTCGGCTATGTCATCAATGTCAAGAACATCGCTTGTTATACAGGTTACAGGTAGTCTGCTCATGTAAGAATCCCTCCGCAATACGGACACCGTTTTACTTTCTTATCTTTTTTCTTTGTTCCTTTCGTATCGTCTAATATATCATACACTAGTTCTTTTGCTGAAAAATCTATATTAAATATATCCGGGATTGACAATTCGCTAAAATCTATCGCTATATCACCAATAAAATCTAATATCGATTCTTCAGTCATAGTTCCATACCGGCTGTTAAGCCGCAAGAACTTGTGTCTCGCTTCCGCTTGGTCATTCGCCATGAGATACACGACCGGAACTGCCGGTATAGTATACCCGCGCTCACGAAGCAGCGATAAAGCGGATTTTCTGCCGTGTCCGTCAATACAATAGCTCAACTCCTCATGCCTCCACACGAAAAAGGGAAACGATATTCCATATTTTAATAGGGAGGTTATGATATTTTCAATATCGTATATATCACGGCTCTTGAAATCGCCTTGAAAATCCAAAATTGAGTCTAAAGGGAGTACATCCGCGCAACGGCATGTAATCCGTATCTCTTTCTCTTCGATCATGTATACACTCCCTTCATCGCAGTCTTTAGTACGTCAAGCGCCTCGCTAAACTTCATAATAACCCCGCCTCCCGCATTTCCTCAAAAACGCTCATATTAATGAGATAATCCGTATAACCCGACCAGCGCATAAAACTATCAAACGCCACCGCCCGACACACATCACTCATTTCATTCCTGCCCCTCACCTTAAACGCTTCACGAGCAAAAAACGCGATTTCTTTTTCGGCCTTTCTACGATTCATCGCGTCCAGTAACGCGAATTTCGCCTTATCCCACGTAAAGTAGACGAGAATGAAGACTGCTAGTCTCCATACCACTTCTTCAATACCCATTACGCCCCCTTGGTAACAATAAACGCCAAGAGCGTGGCGATACTAAACCCTATGGCAAACGCCATCTCTTTGCCGTTCCGCTCACCCATAAAGGCCCTCTCTTTCACAAGCGCGGACACAGCGCACACAAAGATAACGCCTATGGCTGTGAGCCCTAACGCATCCATTTCAGCCCCGCCCAGTGATTTCCTTTGACTCCCAATCTCGCGTCCCTGATTACCAATTCGCCTGTTCCGATGGAACCCTTAGTGTTTCACGGTGGCGGTAGCTCTCCCAGTCAAAATGAACGGGAACAGGTCTGAGACGGTCCAGCGTGGCGGCGCCGTATTCGGCGGAGAATTCACCTGTAGCGAGGTTGGTAATCAGAGTCGTGGGCAGCATGTTGTTCCACCGCTTATCTATTATATCAAAAAATAGATTTATTAACTTCATCATTTCAAAGGGTGGCAATCGTGGCCTTCCAGCTTCGTCAACAATGAGCAGTTTAACCGAGCCATAGCGATTGATGATTGTTCGCTCTGAATCACGTTTCTCCCGGACTTCCCTGAATATGTCGGACAGCCGCCGGTAGGTCGCGCCGGCTTTTACCAGGCACATCGCAAGGTGGGTTTTCCCGGTGCCATTTCTGCCGTACAGGAACAGGTTGGTATTCCACGCGGTGGTTTTTACGGTTATCAGCGCGTGTTTTTTGGCTGGGCTGTCGGCTGTCCAGTTATCCCACGTGGATTCCCAGAATCGCTCTGGAATGCCTTTCGCTTTGTAGAAATCGATCAGCTCCCGCTGTTTTTCGGCCTCCTGCGCCTGACGGCGTTTTTCGAGAATCAGTCGCTTCTCCGATTCAGGCTTCGCCTCCCATTCCGCTTGTTTCTTTTGGAAATAAGACCCCATGCGAGGAAGTAAATCCCGCGCTCGAACCGGCTGTTTGTTATTGTCCTTGTTCATATTCTACCTCCGTAAAGTATTGGCTTGGATCGTCAATGATGTCATTGGCGATTCTTGAGTTCTTTTTTTTGTATGGCTCAGCGCAGCGCACAAACCACCCGTTGAGAGCGAAAGCGTCCGGCGAAGATGGGACGTACCTGCGCTGTATCTCACCGCTTTTGACACCGGCGATGAAGTTAGCGACACGGACGTCAATGTCCGCAATCGTGAGCGTTGAAGACGCCCAGAACGCTATCCATTCTTTAGGCCGCTTAATGGCGGAAAGGAAGTTGAACACTTCCGGCGTGCTTTGCCAAAGTTTTATAAAATGCGAAGAAAGTTTCTCCGCGTCAGCGTTAGATTGAGTTGAGTTTAAGTTGAATTCAGTTAAGTTATATTCATCGGTAGGCCATGTATGGCCTATGGATAGGCCATCGGTAGCTGAGGATTGACAACTGTTTTCAGTGTTCGTTTTCTTCGGTGGCCTGATGGCGCTCAAATCCAGTGGATAGTCGCATCCCCGCAGCGCCTCGAAAACTTCATCGGGGATTTTTTTCAAATACTCGATAACGCTGATAGCAATTTTTGTATTGCCCCCATAGTTTTGATTTTTTAACGAGTCTGGAACAATTATCCATTCCTTACAGCGGATAACCTTTTTTGCCTCTGTAAATTTCGCGGTGATTTCCCTGATTCTTTCCAAGCCTAAACCACGGACATAGAATTCAACCGACCGCTCCGTCTGCTTATAGACACCGCTTTTGTCTAGGCATGGCGAGGTGAGGTAAAAGTGATAAAGCCGTTCCTCATCGCCGTCTAGGTCTTGAACCCATGGATCATCCCAATAGGCTTTGCAATCAAAAAGTGTTTTTGCCATAAAAATACTCCTTTTTCCTTCTCTCCACGCGGGAGATAGATTACCCTCGTCAGTTATCTCTAACCCTGAACGCGGGAGCGCAGCCGCCAACGGAACTCGCGGCGGTTTGGCAGACATTACCATTGTTGCTGGCATTGCAAAAATAAGTGTCAAACGGGGAATCGGGAGCGGCCAGCCAGTACCACCAGTTCACGCCGTGGTACTTCTTAACACCCCGCGTTTCTTGAGGAAGCGCGATTTCAATGTCTTCAGGCGGCACGTCCAGCGCCGTGGCAATCCGCTCCCGTATCTGGCTCTTGTTAAGGTATTCAGTCAAGATGTCCCGGCTGTTGTCGTTCTCGACATTCCGCGCCGACAGAAACAGGATGTCCTCTGAGTAATACCAGCCATCTTCGTATTTCTCAAAAACAGCGTGGACGTTCTGTTCATTGAAATACAGCCCGTCAATGGCGGCTAAAGGCAGTACCAGGTCAATTTCAAGGCGGCTCCTCTCTGTTTGGAGAGCGTGGCGTGCGTTCTTTGCCTGTTCTTTGAGGGTACCAATACGCTTAAACAGCCTTTCAACGCTGATACCGGTACTTATTTTGAGAGTTTCAAGCTCGTCTAGGACGCCTTCAAACTCTCGCTCCAGCTCTTCACATTCTTTGCTACTCATCTTCTTCCTCCTTTAATTATTTTCTTTCCGTCGCTGTAGCCTGTCTATTTCAGCGGCTATCAACGCCCCGGCTTTTCCCAGTTCCCGGATACGGTCATCAGGGGCCGGCTTCCAATACGAGCGGTCAAAAGGCCAAAACCTCGCCAAAGACGGGCGAGCGTAGCAAACGGCGGCCACGGCCAATTCACTTTTTCGCCACCGGTCATCACGCTCCGCCGTAAAGCCTTCTTCCTCAATTTGCCGCTTCCTTTCAGCGGCGATTAGTTCTATTCCGGTCATAGTGTTTTCTCCCTAAAACTCCATTTCTCTCCAAAAATCACAGCGCGCGTTAGGGTACACAATGTTATCATCGTCGTCTAAGAGACGGCAACAATAATGTGAGAACCCTAAGTGGGATTCCAATAATTCCGCGCAGTTATAGCAGGACTCTATATTGTCATCATATCCGGTTTCATCTTTCCGCAAACCGCTTATCTCTTCACCTTTAAGATGACATAGCTTTAACTGAAGGTTGCGCAGTTTGGTTTTATACTGTTTGATAAGACGCCGGTTGCCTCCATTTTCTTCATCATGAATATATTTTTCACATTCCTTGATTTCCGCTTTTACCTCGTTAATCCTCATTTTATTCATTTCAGCAACCTCTCTAAATTTTTCTTTCGCGCAACCTTTGTAAACTTCTCCAGTTCCGCGATGAGTTCCCGTATTTTTTCCTCCGGTGGCTCAGGCAGGTGGTTGTTCCCGCTGTCCGCGCCGATGTTCACCCGCTCAGGCCCAAGCCATTTTAGGATATGGCGCAGATTGACCAGATCGAATTCCATAACCGGCTCAATCGTAACCCATATTCTAAAACCGCGTTCTTTCATATGTTTCATAGGAAGCGCACGAAAATATGGTTTTGGCGCGTCCGGCATAATCCCTTCCCGATACCGGTCTGTTTCAATCAAAGATAGGTATTATCAAACTTTCGCGTATACTCCAATACTCTATGCGTCCACGCTATTGGTATACCGTCCGCGAACATATCGCACGATGAGCCGACAAAAATAACATTGCCGCTTCCCAAATCCGTCCTCAGTTCTTTTTCGTCAAGATGAAGCGGGCTTTGTTTCCCGAATCGCCTCATGTAGCAGTATGAACATCCGTGCGGACATTCCCCTTTAACGGCGTTCCACGTATAGTCGATGAACGGATACATATTGCCTTTACCTTTGTTTAGTCCCATTAGATGCTTGCCTCCTCTGGCTCCCACGCCGAGATGATTTTCACGATACGCCCGGCTGCCTCTCCGCTCGTTTTGGCGTCGCTGAATTTAGACGTTTCCCAGCGGTTATATGCCGATCCCAACGCGGCACATCTTTCTCCCGCCTTATTCAAAGGGCAGTCCTGGCAAAGGCTTCCAGAGTTTCGGAATAACTCACAAAGGGGACAAAAGCCTTTCAGACCCGCTATCTTTTCCCAAAGCGCGGGTGGTAAATCGTGTTTATTATCAAGCTCCGGGTGTTCCGCCCGATATGTCCACACTTCCAGCGATAACGCTTTCGCTTCTTTCTTTTTCATTTACTTAACCTCCCCCAACCTCAATTAAAACCAGCTTCTAAGCCCGGCTCCACGCCGGGCTATCCGCTTAATTAGAAAACACTTCCTCCTCCGGCTCAGGCGCGGACGCTTCTTCTCCGCTCGCGGCAAGCGCGGCGTCCCGCCCACTTGTCGCGGCCTCGTCCCCAAACGGAACCGGCTTATACTCCGCCTTGAGCGCCTCAAGGCGCGCCTTGACAAGGCCAAACACCGCTTTAAGCGCCGCTATCCCGTCCGCGCTACGCGGTATCTCGCGGACGCGGTCACCCCACCGCTTGACCGCGTATTCGTCAAAGTACGGCAGTTCATCCGGGCTTTTCGTGCCCAGCGTCTCCTTTATGGACATCAGCAGGGCGCGGCGCTCTATGGCAAAGTCTGGCTCGTCTGGCGGAGGCGCTTCGGTAACGACACGCTCCTCATCAAGCTCGTCACTGGTATAAGGCATACCCCCCAATTCATTTGAAAAGCACAGACGGAACCCCTGGCCTATAGCCACTTTCTTCAGCATAACGCGAGGCATCTTTCACCACATGGCGGAAGGCTGGCCTTCTTTGGCGTATTGCGCGGCCTCGCTGTAATAGACCTCGTGAGAAAAGGGGCGAGACCAGTCTTTGCGCCAGATTGTTATCCGGCAGGATAGGGCGGCTCCTGCCCCGGCGAAAACGGTTTCCCAGCCGTCAAGCAGGCCGGTACGCTCAGCCCGTTTGAGATACACCTCATAGCCGGTGATGATGGAGAGTTTGCGATACTCGCCCTGACCATACGCCACGGCGTATATCTCCCGTTTGAACGGGTTAAGCCCGTAGGCTTTGGCCACATGGAGAAACTGGAGCTTTTCAGTGGGGAGCAAGGCTCCCGTTGAGCCGAATGTGTCGAGGTAATCCAGCAGTTCTTGCTCTGAAACTGCCTGCTCGGTTTTCACTATACTAGTCATTTTTTGTCTCCTAGATTTTTGAGCGGGTTACAGCGCGACCGCGATCTTCGCGCCGCGCAGGTTGTCATCGCCGAAAAGCTCAAGCTGTACCGGCCTCCCGATGAGCGCCTTCGCCTTGCCGGTATCCGCCGCCGGTATGTAGCCGACGGTGTACAGGCTCTTCGCGCCGTTCACCAACACCTTGACCGCGACGGCGTTCCGGCCAAACTCGTTTTCCGGTTCCGGCACAAGGAAGGCGTGAATCTGTCGCTGCTCGTAACGCGAGGCGCTTGAGCGCCTCTTGTCTTCCATTAAAAGGGGTTCCCTTGACCGGGAATACGGCGTGGCCACTCTTCACCATCGCCCATGACTCGCGCATGGCCATACTCTTGCTCATGCCCGCGCTCTTGCGTAGTTCATTGGCCACGCGGCACACCTCGGCGCGTATCGCGTTGATAGGCCGCTTTTCCACCAGCGGCGCTGGTTTTGCTTCTGGTCGCGTCATTTCCATTGTCAGCGTTGGTTGTGTCGTGGTCTCCATGACCGTCTCCGTCGCCGGATCGCTTTGGTATGGGTCAGGCTTGTTTCCCTCATACGCCCGCTCTAGGCTGAGGCTGAACGCCTCTTTCTCGTTCCGGTAATTG
>JAISAE010000028.1 GCA_031266875.1 Treponema sp. | reverse complement strand
GGGGGGGGGGGATAGAGATTCCACCTCAAACGCTACTGCAAGCTCATCCAGTATTGCTATCACCTCGTCAACATCCTCTTTTATGTTTTCTACCCCAAGCTGAAGAACAGCTTTTCCATTTAGATCGGTAGATAGCGCAATAGTCAGCGGCTCGGTTTCCTGTTTAAACTCTTTTACATAAAGATTAACAGTAAAAATGTTTTTACTCAGGCTAAACTTGATAGACAGAGTGAGCAGATCATGATCGCTTGAATCGCCTGTGAGTGGAGAAGATTCAAACGTTAACCCCCCCGTGCTAAGGAGTAACACTGGTTTTCCCGTGATAAAAGAACAGTTCAGTTCTACCGTATTGGACTTGGTAGAGTTCGGATTTGGCTTAGTATTAAACTCTGCCTTAAAGATAGTTCCGTCCCTGAGCGGTTTTATATGCAGAAGCAGTTCGCCCACACCTTGTTTTTCTTGTTCTTTCTCTTCTTCCGTGGATAGAGGGAGCGAGAGGGGTAGTAGATACCGGTCACGCGGGCCAAGCACAAGCCCATAGATATCGGCGACAGGCAACCAGCGTGGGATGCGCGAAGCACCGCCGTCCACGACAAGATGGTTTTGGTCGCTTTTAGGCTGGACAGCATCGATCAGATTGTTCTGAAACTGATACCAGCAGACAAAACGCCTGACATCTTCGACAAAATAGCCACTATTTTTGCTCTTTAATGATACTGCTAGAGATAGTTCTTTGGTCTCGCCACTAATTTTCTGCGCAGGTTCAAACGGAAACACCTCTGCTCTGATAGTCTGGAAACCGGTTTGCTGGGGAACTGTCCAGATAAGGCGGTTCAGTCCGTCAGCAACCCTCCCCTCTCCAATGCGCTTCTTGCTGTTATACCAAACTATGTATGGATCAAGCCGCTCATCAAAATTAAGTTGAGCTTCAAACATGACGGCAACCCCCGGCGGGGCCAGGTGAGCAATGGAAGCGCCCCCAGGCAGATAGCGATGAATATCGTTAAAGTCAAAGTCTGCGTCGCCCAGGAAGTAAAATAGCCTTTCCTGTTGATAAAGCACGGATCTCACCCCTATCACCTGAAACACCAAAAGGTACTGGCCAATAGCCAGCTCACTATCCAGCATAAACGGAGGTAGGTCCCGATCAAGCCGTTCAACCGTAAAACTTTGCTCCACTACGCCTCGGGGACCACCCCATACCTCAACTGATGTAGGGGTTGGTGTAGATTCAGGCATGGGTTCAACAGGTGCGGTCTCCGGCTGGGTTTCGATTTCAGTGTTCACGCCATCGCCATTTATTCCAGTTTCTGGAAGCGTCTCATCTGGATCAAGCACGCTATTGACCTGATTCCTGCGTATTGCGCTTCCGCTGAGGGTGTAATGCGCTTTCCCGTCAAGGATCGTGCCGCTGAGTGTTTTCAGAAACACGGTCAAGCTACGCACATCAGGATCATCCATGCTAAAGTTAAGTAAATAAGGACTAATTTCATCGCCTTGCCTAATGATGGGGTTCTCTGTAAAGTTTTGTTCAATAGAGCGTGAGCGTGAGTTTAGGGTAATGTCTACCTTGTATGTTTCTGAAGCGGGAAGCACTAAGGTTCCACCATCTCCACATGATGTAAGCATATTAATTATGCAGAGAGCGCCTAAAGCCGCGCCAAACTTTCGTATCAACATACCTATTATTATATATGCTTTCACCGATTTTTCCCAGCGTATGTTTAAGATGGGTTTCTTCTACCGATGATATACTCATGCGGTGTCTTAAACCTGGTTATATTATCATAAGCCTCGCTATACTGATCGTTTTATACTTAAGCGCCACCAAAACATTGAGCGCCAGTAGTGAGCGGGGGTCCCGTGAGCGTGTTCTGGTGTCGACTGAACCAAATTTTGATGCCAGGCTACACAAGGTGATCGATGTGGCGCGTATCCCCCAGAACATTGCGGCGCAGATTTTGGTCGGCGGCGCACAGTTTCAGGCTGACCTTCTAGGTGCGCTTGACGAAGACCCCTACCTCTGGTTCCTTGTTGACAAGCAACATGCCCTACCCGCTGGCTATGAACCTGATGATCTGGTTGAGCTTGTTGAAGGCATGTACCATCTGGGGAATACGCATATTTCTCTACGTCGGGTTGCGGCTGATTCACTTACGGCAATGGCCCGCGCTGCCCAGAAAGATGGAATACGCCTGACAGCCTCCTCGGCGTACCGTTCCGAGGCCTATCAGGTTGAGGTGTATGCGCGAAATGTGCGGGAAACCGGCAAGGAAACCGCTGACCGAGAATCAGCCCGGCCCGGGCATAGCCAGCATCAGTTAGGTACAGTGGTTGACTTTGGCTCCATAAGCGATGCCTTCGCCGCCACAGACGCAGGGCGCTGGGTTCTCGCCAACGCGGGAGATTTCGGCTGGTCGCTCTCATTCCCCAATGGCCTCGAAAGCCTCACTGGTTATCGCTGGGAAAGCTGGCATTACCGCTATGTGGGCCACGCGCTTGTGGCGTTTATTGATACATGGTTTGATGGAATCCAACAGTACGCTCTGCAATTTTTACACGAATGGGTAAACAACACATGAAACGAATCATTCTGAAACGCGGCGAGGAACGCCGTATCCTCGGCGGACACCCCTGGGTCTATGATAACGAGATCGAGCGAATCATAACTGAAGTGGGCAGCGTGGCAAGCCTTGAGGCAGGGGAACTCGCCGACGTGGAAAGCGAGGGGAAGACCTACCTGGGGCGCGCCTTTGTAAACCCCGCATCAAAAATCATTGCCCGCCTTTACAGCCCGTCCAAAGAAGGTGTGGATAAGGGTTTTTTCAAGCGCCGTATCCGTGAAGCCATTTCCCGGCGAGCCACGTATGATTTGCGCCGCGAATCAGCGCGGCTGGTGTTTGCCGAGGCTGACCAGCTTCCGGGGCTGATTGTGGATCGCTTTGTGGGCTGGCCAGTGCAAACAGCACAAGCAGAGCTTGCGGACTTTCCCCGTAACTTTGACGAAGCTGAGGCGCGTTTCGGGCTGCCGCTTTCATGGCTGGTTATCCAGGTACTCACCGTTGGCATGGAGACGCGGCGGAACCTGATCCTCGCGGCGCTGGAAGAAACGTTAGGCGCTCGTAACGGCGACAGCCTTGGTCTCCCCACCGCCATTATTGAGCGTTCCAATGTGCGGGTGAGGGAACTGGAAGGCTTACCACTGGCTGAAGGGCTGATCAAGCGCTTCGGTGCTGCTGAAACGCCGTATGGCGTGCCGGACGGTGTCGTTATCTTTGAGAATGGCCTTCCATTTTTTGCGCATCTTGAGTCCGGTCAGAAAACAGGCCATTACCTTGATCAGAAGGAAAATCATCTCCATGCAGCCCGCCTCATAGCTGGCCTTAGCAACGTAGAACGTCCGCTCGAAGAGCGGCAACTCATGGTGCTTGATGCCTGCGCCTATACCGGCGGCTTCGCCATTCACATAGCACACATGGCACAAACAGCGCAGACTCTGGCTGTGGATAGTTCGCGGGAGGCGCTGGAAACGCTTAAACAAAATGCGCGGCTCAATGGGGTTGAAGCTCGGATCAGCATCGAGGAAGCCGACATCTTTGAGTTCCTGCGTGGACAGGAGCGTGCCAGAACCCGCTTTGACGCCATTATCCTGGACCCGCCCGCCTTTGCTAAATCACACACCCAGCTCAAGGAAGCTCTGCGTGGTTATAAGGAAATAAACCTTCGCGCCTTAAAACTGCTTAACAAGGGCGGCATCCTAGTAAGCTGTTCGTGCAGTCAGGCCATTGGCGAGAGCGACTTTAAACGCATGATACGTGACGCGGCCATTGACGCTGGACGCCGGCTTCTCCAGCTTGATTTCCGTTTTCAGCCACCGGATCACCCCATTCTCGTCGGCTATGACGAATCCAGCTACCTCAAATGCGGATTCTACCAGGTTCTTGCATAATGCTTTCTCAAAACTACCGATCTATGCTAGTCTTTAGGCTATGAGCTTTAATAAAGAATTCACGCCACAGAGCGGCAGGGTATTAAACCCCATAGGGGAGCGGAGGCGCACTCCATGCAAGCGTGTGGGTTTAAACAATAAACAAATCAAGCTATTTGTCGCGCTTCTCTCACCCGCGTTTTTTCTGGCGGCTGATGGTTCTGAACCGGCTATCGCGGTGCGTGTCTCGCGTCTTGTCATTCAAGTCGCGCTCATCGTGGTACTGACCCGCATGGTCAGAAATCTCAACAAGGGGCGCGGGATACCGCTTGTTATCGGAGACTTGTTGGCCGGGGTACTTATCGGGCCTTACGCCTTGGGCGGCTTCCATATAAACGGTGTCTTTGATGGGCTTTTCCCGCGTCTTGATGGGCCAATTTCAGTCAGTCCAGAACTCTACACCTGCGCCGTACTGGGGTCGGGGGTGCTTTTGTTCGCTATGGGCCTTGAGACCGACTTAAAAATGTTCATCCGCTATTCAGTGGCAGGAAGCATCATCGGTATTGGCGGGGCGCTGGTGTCGTTTATCACAGGTGCTTTCACTGCTTCGCTGTTTCTGCACATGCCAATCACTGCGCTCCCTTGCCTGTTTATGGGACTGCTCGCCTCAGTAAGCTCAGTCGGGATCAGTTCCCACGTGTTGATGAAGCAGAAAAAAATAGACAGTACCGAGGGCATAAGCGCCTTTGCGGCGGCTGGTACCGACAATATCTTTGGGTTAGTCATGCTCGTGGTAATTATGGGTATCGCGGGGGGCGGCACCGAAAGTGTGCTGCTCAAGATCGCTCTCTGGCTCGTGTTTGGCATCCTGGCGCTGCGGCTTGCCTTCTCAAAAAAGCTCGGCGAGGCCCTCAACACCGTGAGATCCGTCGGTGATCTGTCCCTGCTTGCGCTGGGTGCGGCCTTCCTTGTTGGCGGCGTCTTTGATACTTTTGGTCTGCCACTCGTCAGCGGCGCTTATATCATTGGCTTGTCCCTGTCCAGAACCTCACTGGCATCCATCATCCAGGACAGAATTCGTGGTATCTACGATTTTTTCATACCTATCTTCTTTGCGGTTATGGGAATGTTTATCGATCTTTCGGTGTTCTTCTCAATACCGGTACTACTCTTCGCGCTTGGGCTTACGATTCTGCTCGCGCTTGCCAAGTTCGTGGGCTGTGGCCTACCGGCGCTGCTCATCGGTTTTAACACAAGGGGTGCGCTCCGTATCGGCGCGCTTATGAGCAGCCACGGGGAACTCAGTATTATCATCGCATCGCTTGCCTTTGTCGCGGGCGCGTTTGACACACGGCTTTTTGGGGCAGTCATGCTTATGTGCCTTATAAGCTCCTGCGGTGCGTTCCTGTTCTCCAGCTTTATCCTCAAGTTCCCTGGCCCGGGTACGAAAAAGCAAGTCAAAAGCGATGAACTGGTACACGCGACTTGGGAATTCTACTCAGATGAAATCGCCAATCTGGTGATCGATATGTTACTTATGAATCTCAAGGAAGATGGTTTCTTTACGCAACGGATCAACATTGACGAAGGCATTACTCAGGCGCGGAAAGACACAGTCGCGCTCTCGATCATCGGGAAGGGGAGCGCTGTAAACATTGAGACCTATAAGGGAGATGCAGCCTTTGTGCGGAACGAGGTTCACAAGGTCGTACTTGACATCAGGGCTGCTGTTCAGAAGATCGCCCTGTCCTCCGACCATCTGGCGTCTCAGAAAAAAGAGTCTGCAAGTGAGCTGCTCTCCCTCATAAAATGGGAGAATATCGTCCTTGACCTAAAGGCAGAGACAAAAGAAGCGGTACTCGCTGAACTGGTAGATATTCTGGCGACACGCGGTAAGCTGTACAATCGAGATGAAGTGTTACATGCGGTGCTGGCGCGGGAGAACATCATGAGTACGGGAATACAGTACGGCATTGCCATGCCCCACGCCAAAACCGATGGGGTCAGCGACCTTCATGTTGTGATTGGCATCAAAAAAACCGGCATTGAGTTCAATTCGCTGGACGGCAAAAAGGCACGGCTCTTTATTCTAGTTGTTTCCCCCAAAAAACGGGACAGCCAGCATGTACCCTTCCTCGCAGCCATTACCTCAATACTGAAGGACGCGACTGTCCGTGAGCGAGTCATAAACGCCGCCACTAACGAGGAAGCGTATGCCCTGCTCCAGGGACGCTGAAAAACTAAGCATAAGGGATAGCAAGAAAGGGGTTCGATCTAGGGCTAAACACCATATCACTACTTCGAGTAACCCGTCCCGAACTTCGAGTAACCTGTCCCGAACTTCGAGTAACCCGTCCCGAGACACGCTGTCTCTGACACCATATCTTTTGCACTTTTATCGCTGTTATAGCGCTGTACCCTCTTTTCATTCAGCCCCATTGTCTTGTATATTTTTTGTATCTTTATACCATTTTGAGGAGAAAATTGCATGAAACGATTGTTGTGTACAGTGCTTACCGCGCTGGTTTTGGCTGGGACTGTGTCCGCGAGTGCTGCCCAGCAGAGGTCTGGCGGGCTTACCTTGATGCCGGGGGTATTGAGTATCGGCATGGAGATTGGCTATCCGCCATTTGAGTACCTTGATACCGATGGTAAAACGCCTATTGGCTTTGACGTGCAGATGGCTAAAGCCCTGGCCACCAAGCTCGGTCTCACCCCGAACTTCATTGACACCGCCTGGGACGGCATCTTCGCTGGTGTTGACACTGGCAGGTACGATTGCATCATCTCGGCGGTTACGATTACCGAGGAACGGCTACAGCGCCATAACTTCACCAAACCCTACATAGGAAACGCGCAGGTTATGGTGTTGCGCAAGGGCTCCGCAGTTACAGCCCGCACCCCGCAAGAAACATCCGGCCTGGGAGTTTCGTATCAGGCAGAAACCACCTCGGATATCTTTATGGCCAGTCTCGCGGCTCAAGGCGTGAACTTCACCCCGTATGAGTATGACAAAGTGATGAACTGTTTTGATGAACTGAGGCTGGGGCGCGTTGATGTGATTATATGCGATAATCTTGTGGCGCTTGACTATATCAGAGCCGAAGACTCCTCATTCGAGATTGTCTGGGAAGGGACGACTGAGGAAACCTTTGGTATTTGTTTTAAAAAGGGTAATGACGCACTGAGCACCGCGCTGGACAAGGCGCTTGATGAACTCTTTGCCGACGGGACCATGCAGAAGATTTCGATGGACATGTTCGGCAGAGACGTGGTAAGTAGCATACGAAACTAAGGTGGATATATGGACAACCTGCGGAAAATGCTCGCATGGATACCTCAGCTTCTTGATGGCTCACGGGTTACGATTTCCTTGACCGTGGCGGCGGTTTCCGCAGGGCTTGTTTTGAGTCTCTTTCTTGCCCTGGGGAAAATGTCAAAAAAACGCATCTTTAACCGTATCTGTAGTGCTTATATCTTTTTCTTTCGGGGAACGCCTCTGCTTATGCAGCTCTACTTTATCTACTATGCGCTCCCCATGGTGTCTCCAATGTTTATCATCAGGACCGGAGATCAGTTCTTTGACCGGTTTATACCCGCGTGGATCGCGTTTGGGCTTAACTCCGCCGCGTACTGCGCGGAAATCATCCGCGCCGCGATTCAGTCCATCGACAAAGGGCAGTTTGAGGCGTCCCGCGCCCTGGGTATGTCCTACGCCCAGACCATGCGACTGGTAATCGTTCCCCAGTCCATACGCCGGCTTATCCCGCCGGTGGGTAATGAGTTCATCATGGTACTGAAAGACGCTTCCCTTGTTTCGATGATTGCCCTGGTAGACATCACCAAGGCCACTCGGAATATCGAATCGTCCACGCGCTCAGCACTGGTCTACATACCAGCAATGATTCTCTACCTTATCATTACTGCCGTATTTTCCTTTATCTTCCATAAACTTGAGAAGCGATATTCTCTCTATGAGTAACGGGGGCGTGTATGTCTATGATTAAAACTGTTGGAGTCAGCAAGGCGTTTGGGACCTTACAGGTGCTTAAAGACGTTTCACTTGAAGTTCAGCAAAAAGAAGTGGTCTGTATTATCGGGCCGTCAGGCGCGGGCAAGTCAACGTACCTGCGCTCGCTCAACCGCCTTGAGCATATTGATAACGGGAAGATATATATAGAAGACAGCTTGCTGTTTGACTGTGTAAACGGGGTAAATGTCGTGAAGATGCCTCTGCGCGAGCGGAACATGCGGCTTCTTGAGGTGGGCATGGTGTTTCAGCGCTTTAACCTGTTTCCGCATAAAACTGCGCTGGAGAACGTGATACTGTCGCCGGTTCATGTGAAAAAAGTGCCGGTGTCAGAGGCGCGAGGAAAAGCCTTGTCGCTGCTGGAGCGTGTGGGACTTGCCGACAAGATCGACGCTTATCCGGCGCAGCTTTCAGGCGGACAGCAACAGCGGGTCGCCATTGCCCGCGCTCTGGCAATGGAGCCGCGGATCATGCTCTTTGATGAGCCGACTTCCGCCCTTGATCCAGAGCTGGTTGGCGAGGTGCTTAACGTGATGAAAAGTCTTGCAAACGCTGGCATGACCATGCTCGTGGTAACGCACGAGATAGGCTTTGCCCGCGAAGTTGCGGACAAGGTGGTATTCATGTACCAAGGCGCGATTCTGGAAGTGGGAAAACCAGCGGATATGTTCACCAACCCCACGAATGAACGAACCCGCCAGTTCCTGCAAAGCGTGCTGTAGGCGGCAGGACTGCGGCATATACTTTAAGTTAGGGGCCTTGCGGCATTGCCAGTACGTGTGGATAACCCAAACCATAGATCACATCAGGAAACTACACCGCCATATTCAGATAAAGAAATTTCCAGCAGAGTTCCGGGACAGCGTTCCCGGAAACTCTTCTGTCTCATGCGTCTCTGATACCACCACATGTGTCTCTGGCACCGCCTCATGTAGAACTTACAGGAATGGTTATATAGTTTGTGGGAAGGTTATAGAAGTTTTAGAAGTGGAAGTGTTCCACCAGTACGAGTGGAAGTGTTCCACCAGTACGAGTGGTTATAGAACTTGTGGGAATAGTTATAGAAATGGTAGAATGGTTTCTATAGGAGAAATGCTTGCCAACGGTGCCAACGGTCTGTTGTGTGGCCGGACATCCCCGCTTTATTGGCACGATTGGCGGCTAAGGAGATAAACATGACTATTACTATTCCCGCCAAAAATGTGGCGGTATACAAGGCTGTGGATATTCTGGTGGTTGGCGGTGGGCCTGCGGGTATCGGCGCGGCGGTTGCGGCGGGCCGGAGCGGATGCTCTACCTTGCTGCTCGAAAAACGGGGGTTTCTCGGCGGCAATATCACCGCCAGCTATGTGGAAACCTGCAACCACTTCATACACGGCACGAACTTTGAGGTAAGCGGCATATACGCGGATATGGAGACTCAGTACCGCGCCCGTTTTGGGAACAGCGGCGACATCAGGCCCAACGCAGCAAACCGGTTTTCCAGCGAGTACCTCAAAATTTTTCTGGATTCCTTTGTACAAAGCGCGGGTGTTGAGGTCTGTCTGCACAGTTTTGTCAACGAGGTTATACGGGAAAAGGATACGCTTACTTATGTGCTTATCCAGAGCAAGCAGGGGCCTGTGGCAGTGCGGGCAAAGCAGATTATCGACTGTACGGGCGACGGTGATGTGGCTTTTGCCGCAGGCGTCCCCTTTGACCAGGGCCGGGACAAGGACCACCAATGTCAGCCCGGCACAGTAAATTTCCGCGTTGTTGGCGTAGACTCGGCGGCGCTGATAGCTGGCGGGCTTGATCGGCTCAAGGAAATCGGCAGGAAATTCAGGGAGGATTACCGGGCGGGCAAAACCGGACTGGCCTGTAAGCGGCAGGACATACCCATGGGGCGGCTCACTGCCAATGGACTGGTCAGCTACATCAATTATCCCTGCGCCTATGGCATTGATCCCACCAGCTTTAAGGACCTTACCCAAGGCGAGATGGAGTGCCGGAAATATATCCTTGAAATTGTGGACTATATGCGTAGACACTTCCCTGGGTTTGAACGGGTGGAGCTTGCTTCCATTGCGCCGGAGATCGGTTTTCGGGACAGCCGCCGTATTCACGGGGATTACCGGCTCACCATCGACGACGTGCTGAACAGCCGGCACTTTGATGATGCCATTGCGGTGTTTCCCCAGTTTTACGATATGCTTTCCCCGGATGCCAACATGAACGAAGGTAGTCCCCAGGACGCGGGTTACAACGGTTACATTTGCAGCTATCCAAAGGATGACCTGACCTTTGAGATTCCCTACCGCAGCCTGCTGCCTTTGGGTGTGGATAACCTCTTGGTGGCTGGTAGGTGTATCTGCGCCGATCATGTGGCGGAAAGTGGTGTTCGTGCTATCAGCGCCTGTATGTATACTGGTCAGGCGGCGGGGACTGCCGCAGGGCTTGCGGTGCAAAGGTCTCTGACACCCCGGACAGTTCCCGTACCGGTCTTGCAGGAGAGCCTGCGTTCCCAGCATTGCAAATTGTAGAGAACGTATATAAGGAGTTTGTTATGAACATCGTATTACTGGAATCTTTGGCAATTTCAGACGCGGCGCTGAATGGCTACGCTGCGACGCTCAAAAACGCGGGGCATGAATTTGCTGCCTACCCAAAGGACAGCAGCGAGGCTGTACAGATTGAACGCGCCAAAGATGCGGATGTAATCATGCTGGCCAATATGCCCTTGAGCGCAAAGGTGATAGAGGCCTGCGGTAAGCTGAAGTACATTGATATCGCCTTTACTGGTTACGACCATGTGGCGGTGGATGTGGCAAAAAAGCGGGGTATTCAGTTGAGTAATGCTTCTGGTTACGCCACTGAATCCGTGGCGGAGTTGGCGCTGGCTCTTGCCATCGACCTGCTGCGGAATATCCCTCAAGTAGACCAACGTTGCCGGGAAGGAAAGACCAAAGATGGCCTGGTTGGTTTTGAGCTGAAGGGAAAAACGCTCGGCATTGTGGGCGCTGGGGCTATTGGTTTGCGGGTGGCGGAACTATTCCATGCCTTAGGAGCTGCGATTCTGGCTTATGAGCCTTATCCAAGGGACAATCCTCCGGCCTATATCACCTTTACCACTCTTGATGAAGTGCTTGCCCAGTCTGACATTGTTACCCTGCATTGTCTGCTGAACGACAGTACACGGGGTCTGATTAACCATGAACGGATTGGCAAGATGAAGCGCGGCGCCTACCTGATTAATGCCGCCCGCGGTCCGGTGGTGGATTCCGCTGCTCTGGCGGCTGCCCTGAACAGCGGCTATCTTGCGGGCGCAGGCATTGATGTGTTTGAGGCTGAACCGCCTCTGGATACAGCCCATCCGCTGCTGCACAGTAAAAACACGATTGTAACGCCTCATATTGCCTTTGCCTCAAAAGAGTCTATGGAACTGCGGGCTGGGATTGTGTTCAATAATTTAGAAGAGTGGCTTAAAGGGAATCACATACATCAGATTTAAAAAAGAAAACCCCGTCCGAAAGAACGGGGTTTTGGTCGCGCTTCATACAAGCGCGAGGATTGAAGCAAACCAACGAACAACTGCCAGCCACTTATGGAGTCCCCCGTAAGGGGGACTCGGCGCGTTATTCGATGACAGCGATGATGTCTGCCATCTTGAGAATCAGATGATCGACCCCATCAAGTTTAATCTGGGTTCCGGCGTACTTATCGTACATCACCTTCTGTCCCGGCTTTACCTTGATGACCTCGGTGTCATCACCGATCTCCACCACGACGCCAGTCTGGGTTTTTTCCTGGGCCGTGTCGGGGATAAACAACCCGCCCGCGGTTTTCGACTCGTTCTTCTCAAGTTTTACAATAACTCGATCTGCCAAAGGCTTTACTTTCATAGCTATTTCCTCCGTTAAATTGAAATTAGTGAGAATATACGAAAAATTGTCTTAATGGTCAAGAAAGATTTGTTTGTCTTCATACTAGACAGGCACATAAAAAGCGAGGGCATTCATTTACCTCGCTTTTTGAGCGTTTCAGCCCTCCAGCATCCGTATTCTGATAATGCCTTCTACCATGATGATGCGTTCCAGCGCTATTTGTGGGACTTTTTGGCCTGTATCAATAATACTGTAGGCGTATTCGTCGCGGTGGTGATTGACGAGATCCATGATATTGATGTTTTCCGCCGCGAGTATGGTCGTGATTTGGCCGACCATATTGGGGATATTACGATTCACCACAAGGAGACGGTGCGCTACGTGCCGTTCCAGTTGACAGCGGGGAAAGTTAACCGAGTTCCGTATAGAACCGCTTTCCAGAAATGCGATAAGCTGCCTCGCCGCCATGACCGCGCAGTTATCTTCAGCTTCCGGTGTGGATGCGCCGAGGTGGGGAAAGGTGATGACCTGCGGGCAGGCCAGCAGCGCGGCAGAGGGGAAGTCTGTTACATAACGGCTGAGCTTCCCTCTCTGCAGCGCAACGATAATGTCCGCCTCTTTCACCAGGTCGCCCCGCGCCAAGTTGATTATTCGGGCGCCTTTCTTCATAAGCCGGAACTTCTCCGCGTCAAAAAGCCCTTTGGTTGTCTCGTTTAGGGGAATATGAAGGCTGATATAATCAGCTTTGCCAAGCAGTCCCTCAAGGGTTTCGGCCCGTGTTACCTGCCGCGAAAGGCTCCAGGCCGCGTCCACTGACAAAAACGGATCGTAGCCAATGACTTCCATACCAAGCGCCGCCGCGTCATTGGCGACCATGACGCCGATAGCGCCAAGCCCCACTACGCCCAAGGTCTTACCCCGTATCTCCGGCCCCTCAAAGCGCGACTTTTCCTTTTCCACAAGCTCGCTTACCGCCGCGCCCTTGTCCGCGATGCCCTGTCCCCACTTCATACCGCCCACAATGTCACGGGAAGCGATGAGCAGACTCGTAATGGCCAGCTCCTTCACCGCATTGGCGTTTGCCCCGGGCGTGTTAAAGACCACGATTCCCCGCTCACTGCACGCAGTAACCGGAATGTTGTTATAACCCACACCGGCGCGGGCTATGGCCTTCACCGAAAGAGGTATCTCAATGTTGTGCAGGTCTGCGCTTCGTACAAGAAGCGCGTCAGGGTGAGGAAGCTCGCCGGCCACCTCGTAGCTGCCCCGTGGGAATGTCTCTAATCCCACAGGAGAAATTTTGTTCATCGTCTGAATACGAAACATCTTTTTTCCTTAAATAGATTTTTTTTCAAAGGCGTCCATGAAAGCAATGAGCGCCTTTACGCCATCAATCGGCATGGCGTTATAGAGACTGGCCCGCATACCGCCCACAAGCCGGTGTCCCGCGAGGTTTACGAGGCTGGCGTCAGCGGCTTCCTTCACGAAACGCGCCTCAAGTTCCGCCTGCTTATCAGGCGACGCTCCCGACGCCACAAACGGAATGTTCATAAGGCTGCGGAAGTTTTTGTCTATAGGCGAACTAAACAACTTTGAGCTTTCAAGGTACGAGTAAAACAGCGCGGCCTTTTGCTTGTTCAGTTCGTAAATCGCTGGAACTCCGCCGAGGTTCTGGAGCCATTCCAGTACAAGGCCAATGATGTAGATGCCGTAGCAAGGCGGCGTATTATACATTGAGTCTTCCTTCTCGTGGATGTCGTAGCGTAACATGGCCGGTACCCACTCCGGCGCTTTGCCAATAAGCTCGTCACGGATAATCACGACAGTAGTTCCAGCTGGCCCCAGATTCTTCTGCGCCCCAGCGTAAAGAACACCAAAGCGGGACACGTCGAGTGGTTCCGACAAGATACAGCTTGAAATGTCCGCCACCAGCGGGACAGAACCAGTGTCTGGCACCGATGCCCACTTGGTTCCTACAATTGTGTTATTAAGGGTGATATGATAATAGGCGTCGTCCACAGCCGGGGCAGGAGCCGCCGGAATGTAGGAATACGCCTTATCTTTGGAGGACGCCGCAATCCGCGCCTCAACGTACTTACCCGCTTCGGCAAACGCCTTGCTTGACCAGACGCCGGTATCAATATACGCGGCCTTTTTCCGCGCCTCACCCACGTTCACGCCGGCAAGGTTAAGGGGAACCATAGCAAACTGCAGCGAAGCCCCGCCCTGAAGGAAAAGTACCTTGTAGTTTGCCGGTATGCCCATGAGAGAACGAAGCAGGGTCTCGGTTTTTTCGATGATTGGCTTGAAATCCTTTGACCGATGACTCATCTCCATGACTGACTGCCCCGTGCCATTGGTATCGGTCATTTCCGCCGCCGCTCTTTCCAGCACCGGCAGGGGAAGTGTCGAAGGCCCCGGCGCGAAGTTGTATACCCTATTCATAAAAAGCTCCTGTGGAATAGCTAAATTTTTCTCGATAAGAGTAGCGGAAAAAGGTTCTTTAGGGAACTATCCTGAAGCGGTTTTATAGGGCTTCACGACATGACGAAACCCGGACCTTATCAAAAGCCCTGGTCATTAGGCTAAACGTGATCCACAGAATCGCACGAGCTACTCCCAGTACACCGGCGGAATAGATAGCTTTGTCTTGATTCATGGATGTTCGTTACTGGATGCTCGTTCTTATCCTATAGGATAGCGTTCTTATCCGACAGGATAGTGGTCTTGTCCGACAGGATAAGAGTCTTAACCGATAGGATAGCATTCTTAACCGATAGGATAGTGGTCTTGTCCTATCGGTTAAAAATCCTGCAGTGTCGCCGATGGATAGTGTTCCAGAGGGGAAGCGGCATATCTCATGGCGCGGTGTTCCTGAGCCAGGGCAATAAAGCGCCTTGCCGCAGAGAGCCAGGGCGCTTTGCACCAATGCGTCGAACTCACGTCTTTAGGCAGGGGGTTACTGACGGTTAGTTCCGTGCTTTATCGTTGACGCGCTTGGTTTTCCGCTTTAAGGTGCGGAGTGTGGAATCAACCACGCCTTTGGGAATACCCAGTACCTCGGCAATCTGACGGTTACTAGGTTCCAGATTGATGCTGGCAAGCTGTTGTTTGGTGATGGTATAGTTGGAACACGCCTGTTCCAGATACCCGCGTAGAAGCTCCCTTTGCGACGAGTGTTCGGAGAGCGCCTCAAGCTGCTTTCTATAGCTCATACAGCGGTAATACTGGACATGGAGCTGTTCCTTAAGCCGGAGAATCTTTTCGTCCCGTTCCACGCACAGTTCATGGACCTTATTAAACATAGTGGTCAGCTTCTCTACGTTTACACCTATAGCCGGAGCCGCGTGGACAATAAAGTCATCTGACACAAAGGAGTACGACTTCAGCAGGAGGATGAGTACCTGCTGGGGATTACTCACCGGCTTGGGTGTTTTCCCCGTCTCCAAACACGCCGTCATACTCAATAACGGGGTATCCGCCACGATCTCTGAAATCTTTCGCATAAAGTATCCTCCATAAAATATAAAACGCCAGTGTTTGGCACAAATCGTATAAAGAATTTATTACTCCAAATCGAAGTCATCTACAAAATTATGACAAATATCAGTTCACTTTAAACCGAATCGCGTACCCGCGTGTCTGACCCCGCCGCGTGGCGTGCGCGTGCGTACCCGCGTCTCTGACCCCGCTGCGTGGCGTGCGTGCGCGTGTGTGCGTACCCACGTCTCTGACCCCGCTACGTTGCGTGTGCGTGTACCCGCGTCTCCGTGCGTGTGTGCGTCTCTGACCCCCGCTGCTTTGTGTCTGACCCCATTGCGTGTGCGTGTATCCGCGTCTCTGGCCCCGCTGCGTGCGTGCGCGTGTGTGCGTACCCACGTCTCTGACCACGCTACGTTGCGTGTGCGCGTACCCGTGTCTCTGACCCCGCTGCGTGGCGTGCGTTGCGTGTGTACGTGCGTACGTCTCTGACCTCGCTGCGTGCGCGTGCGCGTCTGACCCCGCTGCTTTGTGTCTGACCCCGCTGCGTGTGCGTGCGTACCCGCGTCTCTGACCCCGCTGCGTGTGTGCGTGCGTCTCTGACCCCGCTGCGTGGCGTGCGTGCGCGTGTGTGTCTGACCCCGCTGCGTGTGCGCGTGTGGCGTGTGTCTGGCACTGCTGCTTGTATGTCTGACCCCGCTGCGTGCGTGCGTGGTCGCCTGCTCCAGCTTAGATCGGTCGCCTGCTCTAGCTTAGATCGGTCGACCGATCCAGCTGCGTGCGTGCGTACCCGCGTCTCTGACCCCGCTGCGTGCGTGTGCGTACGTCTCAGCGTGGTCGCCGGACTAGCTCAGACGCGAGGCCTACGCCAGAAACCTGCGCTGGTTCAAGTTCCAGTACCCATTGAGAAGCGGTAAAGTGAAAAGAGCCATCAGTTACGATGGCTCTTTTTTGGTTTATTCCCACTCAATCGTCGCGGGGGGCTTGGACGATATGTCGTAGGTAACGCGGCCAACGTCTTTGACCGTGTTGGTGATGCGGTTCGAGATTTCAACCAAGTCTTTAGCCGTGAAGGGGTAGACATCGGCGGTCATGCCGTCAGCACTCGTTACGGCGCGGAGGGCGAGTACCCAGCCGTACTTGCGCTCATCGCCGGCAACACCAACGGAACGGAGCGGCAGAAGCACGGCAAAGGCTTGCCAGATTTCGTCGTATAGGCCGCGTTGCTTGATTTCTTCTATATATATGGCGTCGGCCTCGCGGAGTATGGCGCACTTCTCCCGCGTTACTTCCCCAAGTATACGAATCGCCAAGCCGGGGCCGGGAAATGGGTGGCGCTTGACTACCGCGTCGTCAAGCGTGAGCAGGCATCCGAGCCGGCGCACCTCGTCTTTGTAGAGCTTGTCCAGCGGCTCTATGACACGACCAGCCTTGCGCTTGGCGTCAACTAGCGGGCTGCCAACATTGTGGTGGCTCTTGATGAGATGCGCCTGATTGCCAACGCCTTTGCCACTTTCGATGAGGTCGGTGTAGAGCGTGCCTTGTGCCAGAAAGTAGGTTTCGGGCAGGCCGAGCTTGGCAACTTCTCGTTCCTGAATGGTGATAAACAGGTCTCCGATGATCTTGCGCTTAGCTTCCGGTTCTTCGATACCCTTGAGCGCATCAAGGAATTCGTCCTCACAGTGAACGATGTGCAAGTGCTTTGCGCCGAGTCGCTCAAGGTTAGTTTTGACGACAGAGGTTTCGTCCTTACGCATGAGGCCGGTATCCATGTACATCAGTCGCACCTGATCCGCCGGCAGGGTCTTCAGCAATAAAGCCGCCGCTACAGTGGAATCAACGCCGCCAGATACGAGCAGGAGTACCTGACTGTGCTCCACCGCCTGCTTGAGGGACGCGCCTATATCGCTGATGTACTGCTGCATTGACCACTCAGCCTTGCACTCGCAGACTCCAAACACAAAGGCGGCCAGCACCTCCAAACCACGCTCACAGTGTGTTACTTCCGGGTGGAACTGCACACCGAAAAGCGGCTTTGCTTCGTGGATTACCACTGCGGGAAAGCCTGACGCGCTTGTGCCAAGCGTTCTGAAACCATGGGGAAGTTTGATAAGCGTATCACCATGACTCATCCATGACGTAAACGACACGGCCTCTGGCACTATGGTAACTGCCGGCACCGCGTTGCCTTCTATGATTTTTGACAAGGGATAGAGCTTGTCAAAACCCGCAAAGAAGGCGCGGATTTTGTCTTCACGAGCAAGTCCGTCTCCCACGTTAGGCATGGTAACTCGTACCCCGACATTGCCATACTCCCGCTGTGGAAGCGCTCCGACAGTTCCGCCGAGATCAGCTACCATGCGCTGGAGCCCGTAGCAGATACCCAAAAGGGGCAGCCCGCTGGTATACAGCGTTTGATCTGGCGCCATACCCGCGCCGGTATACACCGATTCAGGCGATCCAGAAAGTATAACACCGCGCACATCCGCGAGTGTTCCGGCTGTGAACTGGGTATCGCCGGGCAATATCTCGGTATAAACCCCTAGTTCACGAATACGACGGCCAATAAGAGCGGTAGTCTGGCTCCCAAAATCAAGAATAACTATTTTGTCCATGGACTTCTCCTAATAATGGTTTCTTTGCGATCATACCCAACAGAAACAATGTCAATAGGAGTTTCACAGAAGCGTTCAATGAATTCGATGTATTCCATTGCCGCGATGGGGAAGTCATTGTAGCTGAGGGCCTTGAACAGTGGTTTCTGCCAGCCGCGAAAGCTCCGCAGAACCGGTTTTGCGTTATTAAGCGCCTCAATTGAAGCGGGGAAGTTTTCGACTATCCGATCTCCTATGCGATAGGCAACGCAGGCTTTGACATCCTCAAGCGTGTCATACACGTCAAGGTGGGTCATAACCAAAGAATCAATGGAATTGCTGAGGCAGGCGTAGCGCAGAGCCACCAGATCGAGATAACCACAACGGCGGGGGCGACCAGTGGTAACGCCGTATTCGCGGCCAAGGTCGCGTACAAAGCGGCAGAGCGCGTCTTCGTTTGTCGCGCCGAACTCGCTGGGGAAGGGGCCATTGCCCACCCGCGTTGAGTAAGCCTTGAACACGCCTAGAACTTTGTCCAAAGCGCGCGGACCCACGCAACCGCCGATTGCCGCGCCTGCGGCGCAGGACATACCGCTTGAAACATAAGGGTAGGTTCCCAGATCGAGGTCGAGGAGCGTGCCTTGCGCCCCTTCAAAGAGTATCTGAGCGTTCTTGTGGTACTGAAGGTAGGTGGAAAGGTCTATGGACATGGGGAGAAGCCGTTCAATATACGGCTCAAGAAAGGCGCGATCCTCATCAGGAAGATCACCGAAGGTCTCTTTACTGGTCAGGTCGGCAATACGAATGCCCTCGCGGTCGCTTTTCATGGAATAGGTGATGCCAATGCCACGTCCGGTCGTGCCGATGGGCTTTTTCCGGGCCGCGTCGCGTTCCTTATCAACCTGAATGTAGCGGGGCAATACCAGATGCGCCCGATCCGCGATAAATACCCGGCCAGTGGTGTTGATACCGCGCTCATTGAGCATATCAATTTCTTTGAACAGGGCCACAGGGTCGATAACCATACCAGCTCCTAGGATCACCTGTTTGTCAGGGTAGAGGATACCAGCGGGGATGAGGTGCAGCGCGTACTCCTCCTCGCCTATGACAATGGTGTGTCCCGCATTCGCCCCACCTGAAAAACGGACGATTATCTGAGCCTCATTTGCCAGATAATCCACGATCTTACCTTTTCCTTCATCGCCCCATTGGGCGCCTATGACTACAACTTTCATGGCAAGAGTATAGCATAGAACGCTTTATTAAGAAAACGTGAGTTCGCCAAGTTCCTAACATAAGGAAAGGCACTTTCCAACTCACCTATGGGTGAGTGATCCCCTCACGCATGCGTGAGTGGTGTACTCACCTATGCGTGAGTGAAGGACTCACCTATGCGGGGGAACGTCTCCCCACTACGCGGGGGACGCGCTCCCCGCTATGGGTGAGAGCGACTCTAACCATGCCTGAATGTATTATCTAACGCCTTGCATATTCTTTCGCTTTATGGTATAAATAGCAGCTATGAGCGACGGACGGTTCAACACCAGTACACATACCTCGCCCCAGCGCCCGCACGCCCGCACGCCCGCACGCCCGCACGCCCGCACGCCCGCACGCCCGCACGCCCGCACGCCCGCACGCCCGCACGCCCGCACGCCCGCACGCCCGCACGCCCGCACGCCCG
>JAISAE010000026.1 GCA_031266875.1 Treponema sp. | reverse complement strand
TGCCGCTTTTTACCGTCTCCCCAGCGGAGCAGTACGTGGCGGTGCTTTGCACCCGCCGCGTACAACGCGCCATCTGTTCCAACGGCTGCTTGACTGGCAAGCGACTGTAACGAATGGCGATGTCAGAGACCTTCATTGAGCCTCATCCCACTACGCTGGGAGCCTGACTCCCATTACGCTGGGACACCGACTCCCACTACGCTGGGAGTCTGACTCCCACTACGCTGGGAGTCTGACTCCCACTATGCTGGGACACCGGCTCCCACTACGCTGGGAGCCTGACTCCCATTACGCTGGGACACCAACTCCCACTACGCTGGGGAATGTCTCCCCATTATTGCGGGAGGATCTCACCTAGTCATGCGTGATCTACTCACCGGCGTGAGCCGCCCTATTTGAGATGTTTGCGAGTGTCAGAGATGATGGTGTCCCAGTCATATCCTCATGGGCGTATTAACCTCTTCATCTAGGGATTCTGCGAGTGTCAGAGACCTTGATGTCAGAGATGTAGTGTCTTAGTGTCTAACCAAACGGTTCCGGGTGTCAGAGATACGGTGGGGCGCTCCGGTGGTATGGTGGTGTCAGAGACGCTGGTGTCAGAGATGTAGTGTCTTAGTGTCTTAACCAAGCGATTCCGGGTGTCAGAGATGTTGAGTGGTACCACGTGTCTTGAGGTGTCAGAGACGGTGATATGGTGGTGTCAGAGATGCGGTGGGGGCGCTCATCTACGGTGATATGATGGTGTCAGAGACGCTGGGCAGGCGCTCATCATGGTGCCAGAGACGCGGTGGGGCGCTCCGGTGGTATGGTGGTGTCAGAGACGCTGGGTGGGCGTTCATCTAAAAAAGTGTGGTGAACTAGCTGTTAGGTGCGCCATGTGATACGCTAAGGCGGTTTCAGAACTCTGAAGCTGCCTTAGCTTTTTATAAACAGGAGTCTTTATATGAAAGGATCGATTCTAGGGGTATTGGCGGCAGGCAAGGGGAGCCGCTATGGGGGCGTGAAGCAGTTTGACCGCATCGGCAAGAGTGGCGAAGTCCTGCTGGACTATGCTGTCTACGACGCGCTCCGCTCTGGCTTTGAAAAACTCATCTTCATTGTGTATCCCGTGTCTTTGAGGACCTAGCGCCATGCAAGACACATCACACACCACGCTTATTGCATTGGCGCGTTCAGCGGCGCTGGACTTCGCCATCTATGGGGACCTTGAAAGCATCGCGCCCTTTGGCGGGGGCCTTATCAACCATACCTTTGTGTCGGTCTGGGATCAGGCCGGAACCCGTGTCCGCTATCTGCACCAGCGCATCAACGACAAGGTGTTTACCCGTCCGGATCAGCTTATGGACAACTTCACGCGGGTAACGGCGCACATTGCCGCGAAAACCGCTGGTATGCCCAACCACAGTCGCCGTACCCTGACCGTGGTACGGGCGCGGAACGGCCTGCCCTACACCCGCGACGCTGAGGGCGGATGGTGGCGCGCCTACCTTTTTGTCGAGGGCGTGTGCGCTAAGCAGGTAGCCTCTTCGCCTGAAGAGGCGCGTATGCTCGGCGCTGGCGTTGGACGCTTCCAAAAACAGCTCGCCGACCTGCCGCTGCCGCGTCTCCATGAAACCATCCCTAACTTCCATAATATGGAAACCCGTTATACACGCTTTCACACAGCGGTTGCTGGCGATCTTGTTAAGCGAGCGCATGAGGCGCGGGAAGAGATCGCATTTATGGAAGCCAACGAGGAGCGGGGTCTGATACTCATTCGCGGCCTGCAAAACAAGAGCCTGCCGGAGCGTGTCTGCCATAACGACACCAAGATGAACAACATCTTTCTGGACGACGCCACTGGCGAGGCGCTCTGTGTGGCTGACCTTGACACCGTGATGCCCGGAACCGTGCTTTTTGACGTGGGCGATCTCATACGCACCGTATGCTCACGCGCCGGTGAGGAGGAGCGCGACCTTGCCAAAGTCGCCTTTGACCCGCGCTTCTTTGACGCGCTCATAGCAGGCTATTGCTCAGAAGCAAACGCCTTTCTCACCAAAGAGGAAAAGCGCCTCATACCCGAAGCAGGCAGGAACATCACCCATATCATGGCTCTGCGTTTCCTCACCGATTACCTTGAAGGCGACCATTACTATGCGACATCGCGCCCTGAACACAACCTCGACCGTTGTCGTAACCAGATCGCGCTGATAAAGTCCCTTGACGCGACTCTGCGCGGCTGACCTGTACGCTCAGGATTGACGGGTGGTGTCAGAGGCCTGGCTAAGGCGGTGTCAGAGACGCGGGTCAGAGGGCTGACTGACGCGGGTGGTGTCAGAGGCGCGATGTCAGAGGGCTGACTGACGTGGGTGGTGCCAGAGGCGCGGTGTAGAGGCCTAAGGCGGATGGTGCCAGAGACGCGGTGTCAGAGACCTGACTAAGGCGGTGCCAGAGACGCGGTGTCAGAGGCCTGGCTGAGGCGGGCGGTGCCAGAGGCCTGGCTAAGGCGGGGAGTTTGCTGTGCTGCTTAACCCGCGAGCGTGGCGAGTTTTTCTCGGATAAACTCGCTCTTTTCTTTGAGACCAATAGCGCCTACAGTCAGGATTAGCACATTGGGGGTATGAGGGTCGAGCTTTACCTTGCCGCGAGATTCCTTTATAAGACGAAGTAGTCGTTCCACGCTCACGTGGCCCACTTTGGCAAACTCCACGCGGACAAGGCCGGCACGCTCCTTAAGCGAGGCTATTGCAAGATCGCGGCTGAGTACGCGCAGTTCCGCCAGGGCAAGGAGCGAGGCAGTCTCGTCGGGCAAGGGACCAAAGCGGTCAAGGAGTTCGGTATAAACATGATCCAGTTCTTCTCTTTCACGTACAGATGCGATTTTCTTGTATACCTCCATCTTTTCCTGGGGCCCTTCAATGTATGAGTCGGGGATAAAGCCGGTGTATTCCAGGTCCATGAGCGTTTCGGTTTCGGCTTCGTAGTGTTCATCCTCAAGCCGGTGGATCGCCTCATCCAGAAGCCGGAGATAGAGGTCAAAGCCAACCGAGTAGATGTCGCCGGACTGTTCACGGCCAAGCAGATTGCCTGCGCCCCGGATTTCCATGTCCTTCATGGCGATTTTGAAGCCTGCGCCAAGCTCAGTGAAGTCGGATATTACCTGTAGCCGCTTCATTGCCAGTTCAGAGAGCGCCCGGTCTTTGGGGTAAAAGAGATAAGCGTAAGCCACGCGGTCAGAACGCCCTACGCGGCCCCGAAGCTGGTAGAGCTGGGACACGCCGTACATATCAGCGCGGTCAATGATGATAGTGTTTACGTTAGGAATATCAATGCCGTTTTCGATAATCGTCGTGGATACCAGTACATGGAAACCGCCATGAATGAAACGGTGCATCACATCTTCAAGTTCCTGAGCGTCCATCTGGCCGTGAGCAGTATCCACCAGCATCTCAGGTACCAGACGCTCCAGTTTGATACGGGTCTCGTCGAGGTCTTCGATACGGTTATGCAAAAAGAAAATCTGGCCGCCGCGTTCCACCTCCCGCCGGATTGCCAGAGCTACCTGTTCCTCGTCATACTCCTCAACCACTGTTTCAATGGGGTGGCGGTTCTGGGGCGGGGTGGTGAGGAGACTCATGTCGCGTATCTTCAGGAGGCTCATGTGCAGTGTTCGGGGTATGGGCGTTGCTGAAAGAGTGAGGCAGTCCACGTTGGTCTTGAACTGCTTAAGCCGTTCCTTGTCCTTAACCCCGAAGCGCTGCTCCTCGTCAATGACTATCAAACCGAGGTTCTTGAATACCACGTCCTTCTGAATGATCCGGTGGGTTCCCACCAGCAGGTCGATTTCGCCGTTTTTCACTGCCTCAATGGTTTTCTTTGCTACAGACTTTTCAATAAACCGCGAGAGCATGGCTATGCGTATCGGAAACTGGGTAAAGCGCTCCTGAAAGTTTTCGAAGTGCTGTTCAGCCAATATGGTAGTAGGCGCGAGAAAGGCAGCCTGCGTACCGCCCATGATGGCCTTGAAACAGGCGCGCACCGCGACTTCGGTTTTGCCATACCCAACGTCGCCGCAGACAAGGCGGTCCATGGGGTGCGGGCTTTCCATATCAGCCTTGATTTCTTCCACACAGCGGAGCTGGTCATCGGTTTCCTCATAGGGAAAGGCCGCCTCGAACATGGTCTGCCACTCGGTATCGCGGGGAAACGCGAATCCCTGAACCTGTTTGCGCTTTGAATAGAGTGTGATGAGCTGTTCCGCGAGGTCCTCGACCGATCTTTTTACCTTACCTTTGCGGTTTTCCCATGATTTCGAACCGAGCTTATCCAGGCGCGGCGCGGCTCCCTGGTTCCCTATGTAACGCTGTACGAGATTCACCTGTTCAATAGGCACAAAGACCACTTCGGCGTCCTGATACTCCAGTTTTATATAATCCCGCTCATTACCTAATGCCTTTACCCGCTCAATACCCTTAAACAAACCGATCCCATAGTTCACATGCACCACATAATCACCTGGGTTGAGTTCAACAAAGGTATCAATGGGCATACTCTTTGTGGTTTTGAGCGAGCGGGGAGCGCGTTTACGTCTGCCGAAAATCTCGTTCTCCTCAATCACAATCAGTTTTATGTCAGGTAAAGAAAAGCCTGCTGAAAGGGGATACGGCATAATCGTCAAAGACTGAGCTTTCAGCTTTGTCTGTTCAGAGCCTATTTTAACGCCGCTTAAGAGTTCCTCTATACGTCCTGCTTGGGCGTCGGATTCAGCGGCTACAAGGATACGCCAACCGTTTTGCATGAGCGCCGCGAATTCTTCCTTTAAGTAGCTGATGTTACCGAAAAAGCTCCGGCCCGGCTCACTGGCGGCAGAACAGCGGGTCGCGCCTTCTTCGCCGCCGCCTGTCATGGTCATAAAGGAGACGCGGCGGGGCGCTTTCTGAAACAGCATACGAAACTCAAGCAGTATGCGTTCAGGACGCGGAACCTCATGGGTCCGTATAGCAAGGCTAAAGAGCTTATGGTATTCCCGTTCCATGGCTTCGCGGGCGTTTTCAAGGCGTTCACGGTCAAGGTAGATAACGGTTCCGTTAGGCCCAAGATAGTCCAGCAGCGTGGCGCTCTGGGAAAAGGCCAGGGGGAAGAAGAGTTCCTCACCGACTGCCGTGCGTTTTTCCATAAGGCTTTCAAGGAGATGTGCGCCATTGCGGGTGAATTCGTCAAAAGCCGCGAGATTGACGCTTAACGCCTCAATACGCTCATCAGACCAGACCACCTCCTTAAGTGGACGGATCACCAGTTCGCTCACTTTTTCCTGCCCACTCTGGTCATGCGGATCAAAGTGCTTGATGGATTCCACATGGTTAAAGTCAAACTGAACACGGTAGGCCGCGTCATCGCCGGCCATGAATATGTCCAGCACCTCGCCTCGCAGGGCGAACTCGCCATGCACCTGCACCCGTGGAACCCGCGTGTAGCCATAGCGGGCAAGTATTGCGGCCAGCGCGACCGTGTCAAGCTGGCCCCCGGTCTTAACCGTAACCAGCAGCTCGCGCAGGTACTCCGGTGGTGGCAGCGGGGTAAGAAAGGCGCGTTGCGATGCGATGATGACCGGCGCTTTACCCCGCGCAAGCCCGCTCAACAGAGCGCAGCGTTCTCCGAACACGGGCGACGACAGGGCTATATCGCGGTAAGGGAGCGCACCCCACCAGGGAAAAACCCGCGAAGGGATACCGAGACTTTCCAGGTCAGAAGAAAAGGTAATAGCCTCGTTCTCGGTTGGGGCTACAATAAGGTATGGCCCTGTATCATGCTGAAAGAAAAACGTAAGTAGTATGGGCATGAGCGCGCCATTAACCGCGTCAATTTCCAGAGGGAAGCGCTTCTGCTTAAAGGCCGATATAGCCAAAGAAACTGCCGGTGAAGCGGAAACGACATTTCCAACAGAAACGCCCTTGAAAGATAAGGTATTCATCATAGTTTACCGATTACTATAGTAGATTTCTCGATCCTTTATAAAGACACATGGAGTATATGATGAAACAGCGTATTATCCTTATCGTCGCGCTTTCGATGCTTGCCTCTTTCAATATGTTCGCTGAGGTTACTTTCAGTATTCGTTACTTTGACAAGCAGATATATTACACTGCCGGCTCGCCAATCTATGTACAGGTAACGATAAACAACAATGATTCCGTGCCGTTTCGCTTTAAACTGGCGGACGAGCGGGCGTTTTCCCTTGACTTTGAGGTGAGAACCCAGTCCAACGTGGCACTGGCAAGTGCCGAAACCCTCATGCGTAAGCGGAACCAGAACCAGCAGGTGTTCTTTCGGGAGATTTCTCTGGAAAGCGGGGAGTCATTCTCGTTTGTTGAGGATATCCACGACTATGTAACGCTGTCGCAGAGCGGTTCTTTCGTGGTATGGGCATCGCTTTACCCAGAACTGTACCGTACAACAAACGTGCGGGCGCTGGACTCAAACCGTCTCTCTCTCAGCATTCGTCCGGGCATACTGCCTGACGCCAATGGTGTGCCGCAGGAACTGGATTCGGCGACTAATGCCCTGCTGATACGGGAAAAACTGCCGCCGGATCAGGTGGTGGAATACTTCTTAACAGCGCGGCAAAGGTCTCAGTGGGAAAAATTCTTCTTATACCTTGACTTGGAGGCTATGATTGCCCGTGATAGCGTGCGTCAGCGGGAATGGCGGGCTGAATCCGAGGAAGGCCGACAGCGGCTGCTGGCCCGCTACCGCGCCGACCTGCAAAGCACGGTGGTTGACGGGGATATTTCCATGATTCCCACAGAATTCCAGATTGAGCGAACCTCTTACACCGCTGACGAAGGAACCGTTATTGTTCAGGAAAAATTCAGGATAGGAAATAGTTTCACCGAGCGTAAACGTTACACGTATTACCTACAGCGGAAGGACGATATCTGGACCATTGTGGATTACACGGTACTGAATCTGGGTACTGAATAGTGCAGTATGAAACTGCTCATGGTCATTGCCTCTGATGAGGTAAGCGAGCTTGTTTCCTTCTATATAAAACCACTAGGTTGTAACCTTATCCATTATCGCTATGTCATCAAGGCAATGGATAATCTTGATGAGATACAGGCTGACGCCATCATCATAAGCGCAAGTGATTTTCCCTGTCACTGGAAGACGCTCCTGCAGTTCATACAATGTACGGCGCACCGTGTACCCAAGCCTGCCTGCCCCATGATACTGCTTCGGGGCGACTACTTCCCGCTCGAAGAGGCAGCCAAAGCGTTTTATATGGGCGTAGCCGCCCTGCTTGATGAACGACTCGACAGGCCGTCCGATATTGATACGCTGCGCCGTGTAATACAGAGCCTTGCTCCGGCCTCTGTCAGCGAACAAGACACGCGGCGCTTCGGTTTCTTGCTCGTGAACCCGGTAAATGACCGCCTTGTTACCGGTGAGGTCAAGGGTGTTTCTGAGGTACAGTTATCGTTCTATCCGCTTTCGTCTATGTGGGATATTCCGCTTAACACTGTGCTGGAGGAATGTTCGCTCAGGGCTGGAGACGCCATACTTTCCCCGCGTTGCGCGTTTATACGGCATGGGCGCGTCGTACTACTGCGTTTTCTGTCGTTTCCCGCAGACGAAGGCGCGATATTCGCAGCCTGCCTGCGGGCTTTGTTATAGTGTCTGACGCCGCAACCACGCTTGTCCGGCGTGGCTCAAGCCACCGGTGTTTACTGCGGCCACGCGCTGATGTTCATTACTCCCTGTTCTTTGCTCACTTCAGCGCACGGCTGGTTTGAACACCCATCGTCTACAGCAGAGACACAATCTGAAAAGACTAAAACTCAGTACGATTTTCTAAAAACTCACGGAGATTTTGATAAGAACTCAGTGAGTTTTTCTGTATATGTCTGGCGCTATCTGTTTCTCCTGCGGAAAAGGAAGCGCCGATGTCCTGAGCGCGGCTTGACTACGCTTAAAAAGTTCTCTATGTTTGCCGTATGTTAAAGGCTGTATTTCCGGGGTCTTTTGACCCGCCCACGCTTGGGCATTTCAACATCATTGAGCGGGCAAGCGCCATCTTTGACGAGCTTATCGTAGTTGTGGCGGAGAATCGTCAAAAACGCTATTTCTTTTCGGCTGAAGAGCGGGTTAAGCTGATAGCAGACCTGACGCGGGAATATACAAATGTATCGGTGCTTGTCTGCGACAGGCTTATCGTTGAGTTTATGCAGCGCCATAATGCCCGCATCCTCTTGCGCGGCGTGCGGGGTAGTGATGACTTCTCCTATGAATTTGAGCTTTCTATGATGAACAAGGCGCTGAACCGGAATATCGAGACCCTGTTCATGACCACCGATCCTGAGTATTTTGTGCTGAGGTCGTCATCGATCAAAGAACTGGCGTCCTTTCATGGAGACATCTCCAGCATGGTTCCGCCTTCAGTCGCTGAGGCGCTCAAGGCTCGGTTTTGAGCGTGGCGCGGCTGGCCTTCCGCATGAATCTTGACACAAGGCAAGGATTTTTGGTATAGTAAAGTATCTTTTGTTTAGTAAGGAGCGTTGTAATGGCTGTACCTAGATATAAAACGTCAAAGGCGAGAACGCGCCGTCGTCAGTCGATCAACATGAAACTTGTCGCGCCCAGCTTGGTTGAGTGCGGTACCTGCGGTAACTTGGTGCTGCGGCATCGAGTCTGCCCCAAATGCGGGTTCTACCGGGGAAAACAGGTCATTGTACCTGATTCTAAAGTCTAAAGGAGTTATAAAAGATGGATGAACTGTTTAACAAGATGAAGAAACTGATTGCTGAGAAGCTTGATGTTGATGAAGAGAAGATCACTATGGATGCTTCCTTCCGGCAAGACCTTGGCGCTGATAGCTTGGATACTTATGAACTGGTCTATGCTATTGAGGAAGAGTTAAAAATTCAGATTCCTGACGAGAAGGCCAATGAGTTTGAAACGGTTCGGGATGCCTACGAGTTTATCAAATCACAGCAGAAGTAAGGCATTGTCGTTCAGCCGTCCGCGCTGGTTCGCGTCATGAAAAGACTTGAATTGAGCGCGGAACATGTGCTTGTCCTGCATGATGTGGCGCGAAAGAAACTGTTAAGCGCCTTTCAGAAACGGGTAAGTATCAAATTTAAAAATGTTGAGCTGTTGAATCTTGCCCTGACCCACCGTTCTGTGTCTAATGAGGCTGGCAATAAAGCAAACAATGAGCGGCTTGAGTTTCTCGGTGATGCGGTGCTGGGCGCGATAAGCGCCACACTGCTCTATGAGACGTTGGATAAGCCGGAAGGAGAGCTTGCCAAGATCAAATCGGTGGTGGTGTCAGAGGACATTCTCTCAGGGATTGCGCGGGAGCTTGAGCTTGACACTATACTGCTTCTGGGTAAGGGAGAAGAGCTTTCAGGCGGCAGAACCAAGAAGGCCATCCTCGCGGATGCATTAGAGGCTCTCATCGCGGCTCTGTATCTGGATTCTGGCTATAAGCCGACTTACGCCTTTGTAAGTCGGCTTATACAGCCTGAAATCAAGCGGGTTTTGGATAAACGTTTTTATCAGGACTATAAATCGCTCCTGCAAGAACTCAGTCAACAGCTCTTCAAGTCCTATCCGGTCTATCATTTGCTGAAACGCTCCGGCCCGGAGCATGATCATCTTTTCTGGATGGAAGTTACTGTGAACAAGCAAACCTTTGGTCCGGGAACTGGCCGTAACAAGAAAAGCGCGGAGCAGGAAGCTGCTCGCATGGCATTCGAAACTCTCTCTGCCACTACCCAGCCAGATTAAGCGACTTGGCTGGAAATGGCCAAACCGCAAGCCAGCGTATCCAGTCTTTTACATGGTTTCAAGGAAGGGGACGCAGATCAAACCCAGCGCGTCCTTGAGTACGCGCAGAACTACCTGCGACAGCGCAAGTCGAGCCGAAGCAAGCGCGGGTGTTTCAGCGCTCAGTATCGGGCAGTCATGATAGAAACGACTGAAAGACTTTGACAGTTCGTAGAGGTATGCTGCCAGAATTGATGGGTCCATAAGCGCAGCGGCGCTGGCAATGATATTCTCGTAGTTGGCGAGGGTCTTAACCAAGCTCCATTCAGCGTCGGAAGTGAGAAGTTCGCCATTGGACGCTTCCGCCTTGAGTTCAGGCGGCGCTTTACGGAGCAGGGCTGAAACGCGTGCGCCCATGTACTGAAGATAGGGGCCGGTGTTCCCGTTAAACGAAAGGGATTCTTTGGGATCAAAGAGCATGTCTTTGGACGGGGAAACCTGCAAAAGGTAGTAATGCAGGGCTGCCAAGGCGACTTTTTCAGCGGTCGCGTCAGGGTCGCCGACAGCTTCCTCCCGTTCTTTGGAGCGAATTTCGTTAAGCGCGAGATCGTGGAGGCTGTCCAACAAATCGTCAGCGTCAACCACCGTGCCTTCACGACTCTTCATCTTGCCGTCAGGCAGGTTCACCATGCCGTAGGAAAGGTGGTAAAGGTTTTGTGTCCAGTCAAAGCCGAGTTTTTGCAGTATTGTAAACAGTACCTTGAAATGGTACTGCTGTTCCGAACCCACGACATACACCAGCTTGTCAAAAGGCCAGTCGTCATGGCGGAAGATGGCTGTGCCAATATCCTGTGTAATGTACAGCGACGTACCGTCCTTGCGGAGCAGCACCTTCTTATCAAGCTGTTCAGCGCTAAGGTCTACCCATACCGAACCATCTGCTTCCTTATAAAAGAGGCCGGATTCCAAACCTTTGAGAATCTCATCCTTGCCTTTGAGGTAGGTCTGGCTTTCAAAATAGTACTGGTTAAACGAGACACCGGTACGCTCGTAAGTCTGCTTCATGCCGCTCACGGTCCAGTTGTTCATTTTCTTCCATAAATCTACAGTTTCCGCGTCTCCAGCTTCCCACTTACGGAGCATATCCTGGGCTCGTGCTTCGGCCTGCGGGTCGTTCTGGCTCATAAGGTGAAAGCGGACGTAAAAGTTTCCCACAAAATGATCGCTCTTAGCACCCTCGCTTTCCGGGGTTTTGCCTTCGCCATGTTCTTTATAGGCCAGCATAGATTTGCAGATATGCACGCCGCGATCATTGATGATGCAGACCTTCCGTACATCAGCGCCGCAGGCCGCGAGTATGCGCGAGACACTTTCGCCCAGTACATCGTTACGGAGGTGTCCGAGGTGCAGAGGTTTGTTGGTGTTGGGGCTAGAGAACTCGACCATGACGTGGGAACCGGCAAGAGTCTGCGGTTTGCCAAACGGCGTGGTTTCATTGAGCGCACGTTCGAGGAGCGTCCGCGCCACTTCTCCGCGATTGAGGCAGGCATTGAGATACGGTCCCTCAACCGTGAAGGTAGCGCTGGCCTGCCCGGTTTGCGCCACAAGTTTTGCTGCAAGCGCCTGCGCGATCTGCGGCGGCCCTTTTCGCAACAGTTTGGCAAAACTGAACATAGGGAAACCTAAGTCGCCCATCTCCGGCTTGGGCGGAATTTCGGCGATGACTGCGGACGACTCAATTGTCATACCCCCCGCGTCCTGTAACAAGTCATTGAGCGCGGCGGCGATCCGTGCTTTCAAGATTTCTGTAACATCGTTCATAATAAAACCTCTTAAATCCCAAGCTCTATAGCATTGATATCGTCTAGTAACTGTACAGTCTTTTGTAGCTTTTGAATTGCTTCAGTTACATTGTTGAGAAAGACCTTTTCCTTGTGGCTCGTCGCTGTAGAGCTCAGGTCGGCCTTACCGATGAAATGCGCCATGTTACTCAAAGCCTCGTAGTTACCCTCAAGGTCTTTGGTGATAATCGTGTTGAGCACATTGATCACGGCATCAATAGCCTTCCGCGTCCGCTCAATGATGAGCTGGGTGGCCTCAGTCGCGTCTTCAATCACCAGTTGGGTCTTTCGCAGACGTGTCGGAATCGAAGGATCTTCGAGCGCTAAAGTGTAACGTTTTCCCAGTCTTCCTGTCGCGGAAAGAGACTGATCAAACTCCTTGATATCACTTTCCAGTTTCATAAGGTCGTTATAGCCTTCGGTAAAGCTTGTGCGTTGTTCCCGTTTCACAAAGTCCCCGTCAAGCAGGATCGTTCTGAGCAGTCCGTTGAGGTCATTGGCGAATACTACGGTATAGAAGGTTTGTAGGAACGAGAGGCTGAACGAGCCTTGAACTGTAATTCCCTCGGGATTAGAGTCAGAAGTTGTGTTATCAAGGAACATGAGATTACGGCCTTTGAGGAAGTAACGGAATGACTCAAACAGTTCCTTTTTATGCCGCTCCCACATATACGCAAGGATCTGCTTCTCAATGTGCTGTCGCCAGTAATCCTGAAACGTCACGAACCAATCCTCGCCACCCGTGAGAAGTTTCGGTTCAAGCATCATGTTGCGGGTAGCACAACGTAGGATCAGGTTGAGCGGAACACGTTTGTTAAAGCTCCTGAACGTTAGAAGGGATGTCTCGGCCTTGGAGAGCAGCTCTCGCATCTCCATATCCATATCAAAGTTTTTTCTTTCTTCCTTACCCCCCTGGAGTTGGAACACAAACAAGGACTCAATAAGGGTTATCGAAGGCGGGTCTTTGAAGGAGTACAGAATGTCATTCAAGGATATAAGCTGATCTTTTACTACATAGACCGGACAGCTTGGTCCGTCAGCCAGGGGGTCGGGAAGGAATGACAGAATCACGCGCTCAAAGGAGAAGCTGGCCAGCGACTTGAGGCTATAGAGAGAGTGAGCATTGGTATACATACTTTCCCGCTCTTGCTCGCTTACGGTCTCGAATATCGCGTCCATGGTCTGAAACGCCATATGCCGCAGGTCCATCTCGCTAATATCTGGATGCCTATCCACGAATTTGAGTGGATCGGTCTCTTTTTGTAAACGAGAGTACAGATCGTGCATCTCAAGAGAGGCGAGAAAGGTGAAAAACGCGCCCTTGTCATGGTTCAAGCTGGTATCCAGCGCATTGTAGAAGAAACGCGCCCCATTTTTCAGATCAATAAGCGCGGCGTGAAAGGCTGGCAACATCATCACACGCTTACGATCAAAGTAACCCGGGGCCTTCAATTCAATTATCTTGCCTAATCGGGCAACTCGTGAGTCCTCAAACACCTTATCTGGCGGTATAGACTTGAATATACTCACGATAAAACAATTCAGACGTCCGTACCAAGGCAGACGGTTGAATTGCGCCGTAAGGTCTTCTTTATAAGTATCCACCCTCTCTTCATACAAGGGGTCCCGCGAAAGGTTAGATTGACTTGATAAACGCTCTAAAAGATTTTTCCGATCTTCCAGCGACATATCCAATATTAGCCGACTGAATGTATCATCGGTGTTACTCATATCTGCCATTTTTATACTATCGGCAAGATACGGACACTGGGAATAGCCAAAAGGCGATGTCAAAAGTTATGCCTTTTGCCTTTGGCAAAGCATACTTGATGTTCGTTCTGCGCTCATGTTATTGTATTTAAATCATGGCTGTTTGATGCGATGCATTTCAAAATGAGCCTAAGTATTTTAAGGAGGAAGCCGAGGGGTTTTCCCACGGCTATTTCAGCATGAATCCATTTACCCTTTTCCCGCTCTTGGGAACACCAGATGCCGCAGCCGCTGCGTCTGGAGGAGGTGCGGGTGCGCTTGTTTCAAGTCTTATCCCGTTCGTTTTGATTATTGGTATCTTTTATTTCCTTATCATTAGACCGCAGAACAAGAAGCAGAAAGATACCCAGAAGATGCTTGCGGCGCTCAAGAAGGGCGACCGTATTACCACCATCGGTGGTATCCACGGAACTATCCAGAGTGTCAAGGAGAACACCGTGATCGTCAGAGTAGACGAGAGTGCTAGGTTGGAGTTCTCCCGTAGCGCTATTTCCAGCGTCGATGTAGTGGCCAAAGAAGAAAAGGCCGAGAAGCTGGAGGACAAGAAAGAAGAGAAGGCTGATGCCGATGGCAAAGATGCAAAAAACGCAGACAAGTAAGGCATCTGCGTCGTTATTATGTTAAACTACAAGGGCGCTGCTAAACGCCATCTTAACTGGAGGTTTTATAAAAAATGAGCAAGCGGTATCGGTTATGTATCATTCTGGTAACGGTGGTGATATGTTTCGTCTTTCTATTCCCAACTCTGCGCTGGTATTACATGGTTCCCAAGGAAGAACAGGCCTTGGCTTTGAATTCCCGTGAGCAGATCAAGATTTACGCATCAGAACGGGCGCTGGCGGACTATCAGAACTTCCGCGAAATCGCCATGGCCTCAGGCGGCGCACCAACGGAAATGGCGCCGCTGGTAGCCGAAGCTAAGGAAATCACCAAACGCGCCAAGGCGAAAGCGCCCGCAACGTGGGACGCCGCCGAGGTGCTTTCGACGATTCCCGGTAGAAGCGAAGTGGTCAGTATTATGGAAACCAGCTATCGAGACAGAATCTTTGAACTGAAAAACCTGCAAAAAAACGCGGTGCAACTTGGGCTTGACCTGTCCGGCGGCCTGAGCATTGTGCTACAGGCTGACATGGACGCCCTCTCTGGACGACTCGGCCACGCAGTTAGCGACGCGGAGCGGGAAGACGCAATGGAAGGGGCGCTTGAGGTGCTGAACAGCCGCATCGACCGTTTCGGACTCACCGAGCCGGTGATCCGGCGGCAGGGAATCGACCAAATCTATGTGGAAATCCCCGGTACCGCCGACCCGGAGCGGATCAACTCGATCATCATGGGCAGAGGCGGCCTCAACTTCCACATGGTTGATGACGAAGTTGCCACTACCTTCAATACATACTACACAGCGCACCCAACCACGACCTTTGATACCAACGGGAATCTCGTTGACCCCAGCATCGTGCCAAGCGATGTGGAAATCCTGGGCGTGTATACCAAAGACCAGTACGGTCTTGACGAATTTCAGGGCTACACAGCGGTTAAGAAAGAGATCGGGCTTGACGGCAGCCATATCCAGAGTGCTGTGGTTGAGCGCAACAACGTCAGCGGTGAGCCAGAGGTTACGTTTATCCTCGACAGCGAGGGCGGCGAAATCTTCTATAAACTGACCTCGGCCAATGTCAGCAAACGGCTTGCCATTGTGCTCGACGACCATGTGAGGGCGCAGGCCACAATAAACGGCGCAATCCGCGAATCAGTGCGACTCACCGGCTTTGGACTTGATGAGGCGAACAACATTGCCCTCACTCTGCGAACCGCCGCCCTGCCTGTGGAACTGGAAGTCATAACCCAGCAAAGCATCGGCGCTTCAATGGGCGAGGACGCTATACGCCAGGGACTCTACGCGCTCATCGGTGGGCTTGTCGCGGTCATGGTCTTCATGATCGCTTACTACAAGTTCGCGGGCATTAATGCGGTTATTGCCCAGATACTGAACATCTACTTCATGTTCAGCATCCTGTCGGCGTTTAACTTCACCCTCACCCTTCCGAGCATCGCAGGCTTCATTCTCACCATCGGCATGGCGGTAGACGCCAATGTCATCATCTTTGAGCGCATGAAAGAGGAACTCGCCCTGGGCAAGAGCCGTAAAGCCGCCATTGACGTGGGCTTTGACAAAGCATTCTGGGCTATCATGGACTCGAACATCACCACCTTCATCGCGGCGCTTTTCCTCTCGCAACTTGGTTCAGGCCCGATTCAAGGTTTTGCGGTGAGCCTGGCAATCGGTGTGTTTTCCTCGGTGTTCACTGCGCTTTTTGTCTCCCGGCTCATCTTTGATTTCCAAACCGATGTGCTGGGAAGCAAGGCCATCTCCGTAAGCTGGAGGATTAAGTAAATGAAACGTATTATTCCTTTTTCACGGTATTTTTTACATGCCGCGATTCTTTCCGCTGTGTTGATTGTGTTTGGCCTCATTGGTTATGTGGCCAAAGGCGGCTTTAACAACGGCGTGGACTTTCAGGCTGGTCTCATACAGGAGATTCGCTTCGCGCCGACCGCGTTTAACATTTCCTACAGCGGCTTGGGCAATGCCTCGGTTTCACTGAGCAGGAATCGCCTGGACATTGTGTTATCCGGTTCAGGCGTGAACGCGGAAACGCGGACATTTCCCTTTGCCAACTATCCGCAGCTTGATTCCCTGATTCAGGGGCTGTCCTCAATCACGGGCATTCAGGCCACGCTGCTCAGCCCGAGCGATGTCTCTACCTCGACTCTGGTACAAAGTGCGCAGAGTGATTCCCAGCTTGGGCTTGATCCCTTTGTGGTACACTATCTGCCGCCGAATGCGGAGCCAATTCCAATTGAGGATGTCCGTGCGACGCTCCAGCCCCTAGGCACGGTCTCAGTGCAGGTGATGGGACAACCATCCGACCGGCATTTCATGATCCGCATGGACGCCGATGAAGTGAACAGCAAAGAAGGCGTTCCAGCGGAAAAGATCGTTGCGACACTCGAAGAGCATTTTGGCGCAGGTGGCATCGCGGTAACCAGAGCCGACTTTGTGGGTTCGCGTTTCTCCAAGCAGCTCACCCAGCAGGCTGGCGTTCTTCTCGCCCTCACCCTGCTCCTCATCCTAGCCTACGCCTCCGTCAGGTTTAAGCCGCAGTTTGCCATCGGCGCGGTGCTTGCCATCATTCATGACATGCTTATCATGGTAATGTTCATCATCTGGACGCGCATGGAGTTCAACACCACGACCATAGCGGCGATCCTCACGATACTGGGCTATTCGATAAACGACACCATCGTTATCTTTGACCGTATCCGCGAGATCACCCGCATTCACTCCAACGACTCCTTTGAGAACATCCTGAACCGGGCTGTAAGTGAAACCCTTGGCCGCACCATCATCACCACTGTAACGACCATGCTGGCGGTCTTGTCGCTTTTCATCTTCACCACAGGTTCCATGCAGGATTTCGCGCTGGCGCTCCTTGTGGGTATGATTTCCGGCGTATATTCCACGATTTTCATAGCCGTTGGCTTTGTAAACCTCTGGGACATACAGACCAAAAAGAGCGCGAAAAAGAAACTCGCGTCTACGCCGATTATGCCAGCAAAAGCAAAGCGGGCATGAAAATACGGGGCGGCGTCTGTCGCCCCGCTAAGTTATATGAGCTTTCAAATAGTATTTGATTCTAACTCATCCACGACAGACCTGAAAATCGTTCCGCGTATAATAAAAAATACTACGGAGGAAAATCCATGCTGGACAGAGAAAATAACAGGATATACATAAAATACCGGAAGAACGGTTTGGCCAGAAATATAGTGTCCATCATTTCGTTTGGGGTTTTCTGGATCGCCACGATTGATAATTACAGCAAAGCGCAGTATAAATCCGAAACACTAAACATATTTTTCCAGAGCCATTTCGCCTCAATATTATTCGCCCTGGTCTTTGTCATATTATTCATCATATACGCGCTGAATATGCTGTTTTCCAGCGATATTAATTACCACATAGATTTAAGCAAGAAAACGCTGGTACTAATCCAGGGGAAAAAGCCATTCAGAACTGAAATCAACGTTGATTTTGATCAGATAAAAGCCGTTGTGCTAACAAAAGGTGGACACGCAGGCGAGGTGAAATTTTATCGCAAATACAGTATTGACATCTATGACAAAAATCTGAACGCCTATGAATGTTATGATGAAATGGATTACCAGACCATAAAAGCTATAGCCAGCGAACTGGGCAACGCGCTTAATGTCAGCATAATTGACAGAACCGACATTGAGAATTACGAGGGGTTCATCCAGCGGGTGATATAATAAGGCCGGCGCGTAAACCCTGTACATACAATACTATCCTACCTGATAAGTTAAATAACGTGAATTCGCCCCTAGAGGAAAAGCCCGTTGAGGAGAACACTCACGCATAGGTGAGGAGATCACTCACGCATAGGTGAGGAGATCACTCACGCTTGGGTGAGGAGATCACTCACCTATGCGCTATACGTCAGGCTATGGTTAAGTCTTTATCAAGGGTGAAGGTGTGGGGCGTTTTGAGATGTTTGCCGGTGGAGAATTGCGTGATTATCCGCACGCGGTAGACGCCTGCAGACAGGGGCGGGATTACGGCGATGAGTTCGGAGGGGTTGTTTACCACAATATCCGAGAGATCGACCTTCACCTCGGCGCCGCCGCCTGTAGGCACAAAGTACAAGCCCACATCGGGATGGTCTCCGGCTATCTTCAGCTTCGCGCCGGAGAGCTTCACGTCCCGGCCCGGAGTGAGAGTTCCGTTGACCGAGCCGGTCTTGAGGTCGGTTACCGAGGTGATAACCGTGCCGCTTACGACCGCCGCGACGCGCTTAGGCTTCACCGCCGCGACTGCGGAGCGCAGCACTACGCCCGGATGCAGGTTGATCTTGACCTTGTGCCTGTCGTGGTCAAAGGCTTCCTCCGGCGTGCCGAAGACGCCGGATATGCTGGGAAAGGCGTTGAACAGCTCGGTGTTGACCGCGCCGCCTTCGGCGACAATGGCTTCGATGACCTGCTTTTCAGCCTCAAGGACTGAGGCGATGTCCGAGCGGGTGAGACCCGCGCCGATCTTCATGACGCGGTCTACGATGTCATTCTGGGTATACGAGCTAACGTTGATGACTTGAGCGCGGAGGTCTCCCGGCTTGTCGGTGAGTTCGTTGTCTTCTAGAGTGTACTCTAACATGGTATTGCTCCT